>JAPLIF010000284.1 GCA_026389255.1 Cyanobacteriota bacterium | reverse complement strand
GTTCCCCCTCATGCACCAGCCTCCGCACCCCAAACGCCACCGCCGCCGGCAGCAACCCCGAGAGAAACACGAACAGCCAGGAGGTTTCCGGCTGGCCCGCCAACCAATGGCCGGCGATCAGGCTGTTCACCGCCGTGGCCAGAAACAGGCCCATCGGTGCCGACGTGTACAGCAGGGCGCCGGCTTCGACGCGAACCTTTTCCGGCATTTCCTCGGACACCATGGCCGCCCCAGCCGCCCATTCTCCGCCGATGCCCAGGCTGGCCAGCAGCCGGAAGACGATCAAGGTGCCCATGTTGGGGGCAAAGGCGCAGGCAAAGGTACCGATCGAATAGAGCACCATCGTCAACAGCAGGGTGCGGGTGCGGCCGATGCGATCGCACACCCTGCCAAAGATGATGCCCCCAATCGCCCAGCCGATCAGCAGCAGGGCCGTGATCAGGCCCGTCCAATAAAGGGTGGCGGCCTTGGCCTCTGGCGAGCCGATCGTCAGGCCCAGCAGGCTGGGCACGGCATTGGGGGCGACGAAGTTGAACAACAGACCATCAAAGATGTCCAGCCCCCAGCCCAACCAGGCGGCAAACAGGACAGCCCACTGGTGGCGATTCAGAGAAAGAAGCATAAAGAATGTCCATCATGGCTGTTCCAATCGCTATTATTCACTTTGGCCTCGCCCCTGGCAAGATTGGGCCGAGGGAATGAAATGGAACCAGGTGTAATTCCTGGGGCCGGCGATGGCGGGCAGTTCGAATCAGCTCGCCTTGTATCGATTAACCCATGGCTGACTATTTAAGGGCTGCATTTACCATTTTTTATAGGGTAGAAATTTCCCGTTCATCGTCACGACGACACGATCACCGGCCTCTGAGGCTTCTTGATCCACCTTGAGAGTGAAGTCAATGGCTGACATGATGCCATCACCAAATTTTTCCTGAATGACGTCTTTGAGGGGCATGCCATACACCTGCAGAATCTCGTAAAAGCGATACAGCAGCGGGTCGGTTGGAATCAAGGGATCCAGCGCTCCCTTCAGGGGGTAATCCATCAGGGTCTGGGCCAGTTCGGGGTCCAGCCCCAGGGCCTCGATCAGCACCGCGGCCTCCTGGGCTGAAGCGGTGGCTTGACCATGCACCAGGCTGGCCACCCAGACTTCATCCCGGCCAAGTCGTTCACCCAGCTCCGCGAAGCTCAACCCCTAGCGGCGTTTGGCCGCAATCAAGGTGGCACTGATGGGAGATAGGGTCATGCGCTGGGGGGAATGGGCGCGGGGACCTTACGGGCGCGGGTTCGGCGTCGGTAGTGATATCAGATACATCTTGATGGCTCCCTGCCCCTTTTCCCCCAAGCCCCAGCGGCCATGAAGATCCTGCTGGCCCCAGATTCCTTCAAGGGGTCCCTCAGCTCTGTCCAGGTCTGCGAGGCCCTTCGAGTCGGTGTGGAGCGGGTACTCCCAGACGCCGACTGTGTCGCCCTGCCCCTGGCCGATGGCGGCGAAGGGACCACGGAAGCCCTTGTGGCCGCCGGCGGCGGCCACCTGTTGCGTCGCTGGGTGACGGGTCCGCTGCCCGGTGGCCCGCCGGTCCAGGCCTTCTTTGGGCTCCTTGACGGCGGCCGCACCGCTGTCATCGAGATGGCGGCGGCGTCCGGATTGCCCCTTTTGCGTCCCGAGCAACGCGATCCCCGCCACACCACCACCTACGGCACAGGTGAACTGGTGGCCGCCGCCCTGGACGCAGGGGCCCGCCAGCTGATTCTTGCGGTGGGTGGATCGGCCAGCCACGACCTGGGTACCGGCCTGGCCCAGGCCCTGGGGGTTCGCTTTCGGCGCACCGATGGCTCCTGGATGGATGCCGTGATGACAGGCGCAGCCTTGGCCGAGGTGGCGGATGTTGATGTAGGCGAGATGCTGCCGGCCTTAGCCGAGTGCTCGATGGTCCTGGCCGCCGATGTGGACAACCCCCTGCTGGGCCCCACTGGGGCGGCCTCCGTGTACGGCCCCCAGAAAGGAGCCACCCCAGCCATCGTCAACGAGCTGGAGGCGGCCACGGCGGCCGCGATCGGGCCGATCGAGAGGGCCTGCGGCCGCAGCCTCCGGGATCTCCCCGGTGCCGGGGCGGCCGGTGGCCTGGGCGCCACCCTGATGGGCTTCCTGGGGGCGACGCCGGGCAGCGGCATTGACCTGGTGCTGGAGGCCTGCGGTTTTGAGGCCCACCTGGCCGGCGCTTCCCTGGTTCTGAGTGGTGAGGGACGCCTGGATAGCCAGACCCTGAGTGGCAAAACCATCGGCGGTCTGGCGCGCCGCTGCAGCCAGGCGGGCGTGCCCCTGGTGGTGATTGCCGGCTCCCTGGGGGAGGGCAGCGAGGCCCTCTATTCCATGGGTGTCACCAGCATGGTGTCCCTGGTGCCGGGCCCCATGACCCTGGAGGCGGCGATGGCGGCCAGTCCGGCCCTGCTGGCCGATGCGGCGGAGCGGGTGCTGCGCTTGTTTCTGGCAGCGGACCCCCAGACGCCTTAAGAGTTCAAGGGCACCGGAGATCGCCCATCGGTTCTGATTTAGATCCAACGGCGATGGCGAAAATACAAGGCCATGCTGATGGCGATTAGGGCCATGACCGCCAAGGTAATGAAATAGGCCGGCTTCCAGGCCAGCTCTGGCATGTATTGAAAATTCATGCCATAGACCCCGGCAATAAAGGTGATGGGCATGAAGATCGTTGAAAAGATCGTCAGCACCTTCATGACTTCGTTCATGCGGTTGCTGATGCTTGAAAGATAGGTGTCATGCATGCTGGCCAGGGTATCCCTAGCGGTTTCGACAATATCGATGACCTGGATACAATGGTCATAGAGATCTCGCCAGAATACCTTCGTCTCCGTGCGTAGCAATGGCGATTCGTCTTTGGATACCGAGCTCAGCACTTCCCGCAGGGGCCAGACGGCTCGCCGCAGGCTGAGGAGATCCCGCTTATGGCGATGCAGCACCTGAATGTCGTCTTGACGGGGATCCACCAGGAGTCGATCATCCAGGAGTTCTACCTTGTCGCCAATGTGTTCGACGACGAGAAAGTAATGGTCAACGACTGCATCGACCAGACAAAACATCAGGTAATCAGCGCCCATCCGTCGAATGATCCGTCGAATGCGGCCAGCATTGGTTCGAATGGCCTGGCGCACGGATTCGAAAACATCCCCCTGGTCTTCTAAAAAGGAGATCACCCAACTCGGGCCCAGAATCAGGCTGACATGTTCGATGCGCACGCTTTCCTTGTTGGCATCCATGTCCAGCATCTTCAGGGCCAACATGCCGTAGTTTGAAAACACCTCCCACTTGGGCCTCTGGGCTGTGTTGACGATGTCTTCAATCGTCATCGGATGCAGTCCAAAATGTTCCCCAAGTGCTTCAATCAAACCCACATCGTGGATGCCGTTGACATTCACCCAGGTGACGCTCTCCCCAGCGTCGGCTAGATCAAGGCAAGGAAGGCACTCTTGCAGGGGCAGACCGCGTGTTTCCTGACTGCTTTCACTGCCATAAACAATGATGTCAAGGATGGCGTTTTCCAGCCGCTGATCGCCGATGAAGATTGGCGTGCCTGGTTGTTGAAAGCTGCTGCTAGCCCGGCTGCGCCGTCGCCGCCGTGGGTTTGCTCTGTCGCGGGGGGAATGCGCCTGCTGCCGCAATCGGGCCATGCACCAGCGTTGATGACTGGTTTCAGGCTAGGACAGTTGCCTACAAGGACCCTGTGATGTCGGAGCTTCTCGCCCCTTGGTTGCCCCTGCTGCAAAGCACCGCCGGTGCCGCCCTGTTCATCCCCTTCTATGCCCTTTGGGTCACCCTGTTGCTGCCAGGGGTTTGGGCTTCGATGCTGGCCGGGGCTCTCTACGGAACGCTGCTGGGCAGCTTGGTGGTGTTCGTTGGGGCGAGCCTGGGGGCCATCGCCGTCTTCCTGCTCGGTCGTAGCTGGTTGCGGGATTGGGCCCGCCGCCGCCTGGCTGCCGCCCCCAAGTGGCTTGCCGTTGAACAGGCAGTCAGCCGTGAGGGTCTCAGATTGGTGCTGTTGACGCGCCTTTCTCCCGCCTTTCCCTTCAGCCTGCTCAATCTGGCCTATGGCCTCAGTGAGGTCAGTTTGCGGGATTACTGCCTTGGCTTGATCGGCATCTTGCCGGGCACCGTCTTGTTCTGCGCCCTCGGGGCCCTGGCCGGTGATGTGGCCCGTTTCGGCACGGTGCTTGCCGGCCATGCCGACCCGGCGACCTGGGCCTTGCGGCTGGCGGGGGTTGGGGCCACCATCGCCTCGGTATGGCTGGTGAACCGGGCGGCCCGCAGGGCCCTGGCGGAATGACGGGAGCCTGGGGGTTGGCCCTCAGGGCCGATCCACCAAGCGCCAATCGCGCAGCCCGGCGATCAGCACGAACCAGGCCAGCCGCAATCTGGCCAGGGGGCCCGGCCGGGCGGCCAGTTCCAGGTATTGGGATCGGCCACAATCGGTCTTGATCCAGCGGGCGATCGTGGTGGGTAGGATTGGCCCAGGCCGGTTCATTCAGATGCGCTGCAGGGATTTGGCTTTGTCGCGGAAATTTTGTAGCAGCAATTGCAGGTAGGTTACCTTGCGTAATTTGATGTTAGCCGTCAAGGACATCCCCACTTGCAGGGGCAGGGCATTGCCCTTACTGGGTTTGAAACAGACTTTTTGTTCGGAATCTGTTCCCGATGGGCAAGGGATCAGGCTGTTGGGATCCAACTTGATGTCCACAGGAAAGCGGTAGAACGTCTTCAGCTGGTCTGGAGGCAGGGCATCGGAACCGATGCGACGCACGGTGCCCTGCAGGACGCCGAAATCGGAGGCAGGGAAAGAATCAATGCTGATCTCGGCTGGTTTATTGATGGAGACAAAACCGATCTCCCTACTCGGCACCTCCACCCGCGCTTCGAGTCGATCAAACGGCACAATCTTCATCACCGGTTCACTGGTCTGGGCGACGAATCCCTTGGCGCGAGACTTGAGTTCAAACACCACCCCTGATTCCGGTGCCTTGATTTCCTGATAGCGGATGTTGACATTGAGTTCGATCAATTTGCTGCGTAAATCGGTCAGCTCGCTTTGCAACTGCCGAACCCCCTGCATCAGCAGGGCCTGCTGTCGAAGCCGATCCACCCGCGATTCCTCCAGCTTGCCGCGCACCTCCTGAACCTTCTGGCGCTGCCCCAGGTACTGAAGTTCTGCGGTGGCACCCTCCTTATTCAAGACTTCTAATCTTGATAAGACTTCGGTTTCAAGGCCCAGGCTTTCGGCCAGAACCCGTTGCTCGGTGCTGTTGGTATCAAGATAACGGAGGAGTTCTTCGCGTTTAAGCAGCACTTGCTGCTCTTTATAGGCGATACTTTTGACCATACTTTGCTGCCGATCTCGGGTCGTTTCCGTATCCAGCATCAACAATGTTTGTCCCCTGCTCACTTGCTGGCCTTCCTTGACCAGCACTTGTTCCACCACCCCGCCAACGGGCATCTGCACTTCCTTGACAACCCCCAGGGGCTCGAGTTTGCCTGGGGCAGTGACGATCTCTTCTGTTTTGGCCAGGGCCAACCAGGCCAGCCCGAAGGCCGTAACCCCCATCAGGGACCAGGTGATGGCACTGGCCCAAAACCGTGATTGCTGCAGCACAAGATCTTC
>JAPLIF010000219.1 GCA_026389255.1 Cyanobacteriota bacterium | reverse complement strand
GCACTGCCGGCCTCATTGGCGGCATCCATGAGTTCACCGGCCAACTTTTGGGCCATGCTACGGCCGTTACGGGCACGGGAGAAGTTGACCAACCAGCGAAGGGCCATCGCAGTCCCCCGTTCCTGTCTGACTTCCATGGGCACCTGATAGGTGGCGCCTCCGACCCGACGGGCCCGGACCTCAACAAGGGGGGTCGCATTGCGAACTGCAGTCTCGAATAACTCGAGGGGATCGGTTCCTGTGCGGTCGTTGATCAGCGAGAAGGCATCCGAGAGAATTCTCTGGGCTGTTGACTTCTTACCGTGCTTCATCAGCCTGGCCACAATCATGGAGGCCAGACGGCTGTTGAACTGTGGATCCGGCAGGACAGGTCGCTTTTCGGCGGCGTTGCGGCGGGACATGGGAGCGGGTAAGGGAAACGGGCAATGGTGCGGATGGTGGCTGAAAGTCGCGGCGGAATCGCCGCGCTGCTGCTTCTATCCGACGAATGGAAATCAGGCCTTGGGGGTTTTGGCGCCGTACTTGGAACGGGACTGGCGACGGTCCTTGACACCAGAGGTGTCGAGGGTGCCGCGAATGATGTGATAACGAACCCCCGGAAGGTCCTTGACCCGACCACCGCGAATGAGCACAACGGAGTGCTCCTGCAGGTTGTGGCCGATGCCAGGGATGTAGGCCGTCACCTCAAACCCTGAGGTGAGGCGGACCCGTGCCACTTTGCGCAGGGCCGAATTCGGCTTTTTGGGAGTTGATGTGTATACACGGGTGCAGACGCCACGGCGTTCCGGGCAGGCGCGCAGGGCCGGCGACTTGGTTTTGCGAGTGAGGCGCTGCCGTTCTGTGCGGATCAGCTGCTGAATCGTGGGCATCGAGGGCCGGAGTGCTGCTCGGAGGACAGTGGTCGGACGTCCGACCGTTTTCGACAATCCGTCATCCTACGACCCCGTGGGACCTCGAACCCCTGTTCGACTGAAAGAAGCCCCACAGGCACAGCCGCTGACCCCCTCTCCGGATCGCACCAAAAAGCCACCACCACTGAGATCACCTCGGTAGTCGAGTCGCAAGCCATTCAGAATGGCCACTTGATCAACAGGGGCATAAAGGGTGATGCCATCGGCCCGGGCCAGGGGAATTCCGGCGAAGTGACCGGGCCGCAAGCGAATGGTCCAGGCGGCACAGCGACCTTCAAGCAGATCGAGATGCATCAACCCTGGCGTCCCGGCCACAGCGGCCTGGCGACAAAGTTCGGCGGCGGCGGCGGCGGTGATGCGCAGACTGTGGCCCCGGGGCACGATGTTCTGGTTTTGGGCCCTCCAATCTGGCAGGACACGGCCTCATGAGCCATTCGAACGGGTACGAACCGGCTCAAGGGGCACCAATCCCAGACCGTTATGGACCGCCGCCGTCACCCCCCGACCCCGCACGGTCTGGGTGCCACCCATCACCAGCCCGGTGGAGCTCCCCCCATCCAGGTTGAGGGCCTCCTGGAGCCCCATGGCCTGCATCAGGCGTGCCGCCTGGGCCAGGGTGGGTCCACTGTCATCGACACCTTCCAAAGTCACAAGCCAAAGCAGGCGACCATCACTGCCGACCACCGTGCGAGGTGCCCCCTGACTGAGAAAGGCGGCACCAAACCCCTCAGCTTCCCCATCCAGCACCACCTGTCCTTGCTGCAGGAGCAATGGGCCCCCACCGATCACGTTCTCAGCCAAGCCCAGGTCGCAATTCGGCCTGCTGTTGATCGTTAACCGATCGCCCTCCCTCCAGGGCAACGGCAGTCCCCTGGCAACCAGGAGGGTATCGAGAGGGCCCAGTTTCACCCCGTCCACCAATGTCGCCGGCTCTAACCTTTGGGCCACAAGGCCTTGACGGATCAACACTGCGGATTCACGGCCGCTGAGGGGGCGATAAACGGGCCCCCAATCAGCCGTATAACGGGAAACACCCCGCTGGACATAGCCACTGTTCAGGGTTTGCAGCGCCACCGTTGCCCCCCTGGAATCGCTCACCCATTCCTCCAATTGCAACCTCCCAAATCGGGGCAGCCGGCGGGGATCCCAGGCCACCACACCGCGATTCAAGATCGGCCCTGAAAACCAACGCCCCTGATCCTTGATGGCCCCAAGGGGTAATCGACGCACCCGATTGAAGAAGCCTCCGTTGATGGCCACAACAGCGTCGTAGCGACGGGCCAACTGGGGCAGCAAGCTCAGCCCCTCCATCCCGCCGCCTCGGCTGAGGGGGCGCAAGGCAACAGGACCGAAACGGGGATCGACGCGGACGGCATTGAGTCGGACGCGGCGCCCATCCAGCACCCGTACCTGCCGGTCCCATTGCAATTGGGACCCCAGCAGGGACTGCAGACGCCGATCCAAACCCGCTGGGGACACCCCATCGACCGCAACAGCCCCGGAGGCCAGTGCCCCAGCCGTGCCCTCCGCCCAGTCGATCACCAGGCGGGCGGGAGCCCCAAGGCTGAAGACCTGCTGCGGCGAGCGGCCGCCAGGGCCGACCAGCAGCAGATCAGGGCCAGCGGCTTGGGCCCCCAGACCGCTGGCCCGCAAGCGTTCTTCAGCCCCCAGCCCCGGCTGAAGACCGATCTGGAGGCTGGCTTCGCTCTGACGAACCACCAAAGGTCCACTCAGGTCGAGAACAAAACGGGAGCTGCCTGCCGGGGCAGTACTGCGACGCACTCGCAACAACCGAGACCCCTGAAGTTCAAGCTGCAACTGGGCCCCTTCGAGCGCCACGCGAACCCCAGCCGCCTCCAGCAATGGGGCCGCATCGACCCCCACCTCATCGGCCAAAGAATGCTGGGCCTGCCTTGGAACCTGCAAGGTCGTGCCAAACCACTGCAGGTCGAGACCCCCGTCGGGACGACCTTGGCTGGTGAAGCCCAGCTGACCCTGGAGAACTTCAAGGGGCAGCCAAATCTGGGGGTGCCCGCCCCCCACATCACGGCGCCAGATCCAGGCGGCCCGCTGGGGCCTGCCGTTAATCAGGATCTGGTCACCCCGGCGTTCGCCTGCATCCGGCAAGTGGCGATCCAGGCCGCCGGGCACCGGAGGAATGGTCAGGGCACGAGCCCCAGGGAGATTCTCCGGTAGGGGCGGCAAAGGGGGAGGGGCCGCCTGCACAGGCAGAAGACCACCCATCAGCACCACGGCGAAGAAAAGACGCCAAATGCAAATGTCCATCGACCGATCCTCCCCTTTCCGCATCCAAGGCGATGGCGAGAAAGTTAGCCCTGATCAGCGTGCGGGAGAACGGATCCCTAGGATCCCAACTCTGTTCAGATGAGGGTTCACACCCCCAACTGAAAAAACTCGCTGCTTCACCTGCTTCGAGGCCGGCCCGACCCGCTCGGGCCCCGAATCCGCCGCCTGTCCCCCCGGCCATGTCCTTTCGCACCCCTCCCGTCTGGCCCCATCGCGACAGTGCCGCGCCGCAGTCGGTCACCGGCGAGAAGGATGCCTGTGGGGTGGGATTCCTGGCCCATCTCCAAGGGGTACCCAGCCACTGGGTGTTGCAACAGGCCCTGAAGGGCCTCCGGTGCATGGAACATCGCGGCGGTTGCGGGGGTGACGGTGATTCCGGAGACGGAGCGGGAATCCTCAGCGCCATTCCCTGGGGCCTGCTGGAGGCCGTCTGGCCGGCGGCCACAGGCCTGGACCAGGGCGTCAGGGGTCTTGGGATGGTCTTTCTTCCCCAGGATCTTGCCCAGCGCGAAACGGTCCGCCAGCTCTGCGAGCAGGAAGCAAGCCAACTGGGCCTCAAGAGCCTGGGCTGGCGGCCTGTCCCAGTAGACCCCTCCGTGCTCGGCCCCATGGCCCGCGAGTCGGCGCCCTGCATTGAGCAATGGTTGCTACTGGAACCCCAGGCCAACCCGGAAGTCAGCGAGGAGGTGGATGCGGCGGTCCTTGACCTCTTTTACTCCGACTTACGGGATGGGCGCTTTGCGGTGAACTTCGCCGTATACCACAGGCGTTTCAGTACCAACACATTGCCCCGCTGGCCCCTGGCCCAACCCATGCGATTGCTGGGCCACAACGGCGAAATCAATACGTTGCTCGGCAACATCAATTGGGCCAGCGCGGCTGAAGCCAACCTCGAAGCGGTCTGGGGTGAAGCGGCCAGTGACCTGAGGCCATTGGTCAATCCAGCGTTCAGCGATTCGGCCAACCTTGATGCCACCCTGGAGCTCATGGTGCGCAGTGGGCGACCTATCACCGATAGCCTTCTCACCCTCGTTCCTGAAGCGTTCCGAGATCAACCGGAACTCGATGACCGTCCAGCGATCAAGGCCTTCTACGAATACAACGCTTGTCTGCAAGAGCCCTGGGATGGCCCAGCCCTGCTGGTTTTCAGTGATGGCAAAATGGTAGGGGCCACGCTAGATCGAAATGGTCTCCGGCCGGCGCGGTATTGCATCACCAGTGATGGTTATGTGGTGATGGGTTCAGAAACCGGTGTCGTTGATCTTGAAGAGGATCGCATTCTCGAAAAAGGACGGCTTGGTCCTGGACAGATGCTGGCCGTGGATCTCGCCCAACATCGCATTTTACGCAACTGGGATGTCAAGGGAGAAGCGGCTGACCGCCATCCCTACACCAGTTGGATAGCGGAACATCGTCGCGAGATGGCCCCAGGAGTCTGGCTAGAAATAACTTTACTCAGCGATCTTG
>JAPLIF010000234.1 GCA_026389255.1 Cyanobacteriota bacterium | reverse complement strand
CCCTTGACCAGCCCGGTACCGAGAAAAAATAGGGCCAGGCAGCTAATCAGACCCGTGACATGGCCGTCAAAAATCGATGAGAAGGCCAGGGAGAAGCCGGTATCGATCGAGCGGATCAGGGTATTGCCTGAACGCAACTCCTCCTTGACCCGCTCAAAGATCAACACATTGGCGTCCACCGCCATCCCCACCGAAAGAATGAAACCGGCGATACCGGGAAGGGTCAGGGTCACCTGGAGGGCAGAATAAATCGCCAGGTTGAAGAGGGCGTAAAGACTCAGGGCCAACACCGAAACAAGGCCGGGCAGTCGATAGACCACCACCATGAATACACCCACCAGGCCCAGGCCGGCCGAACCGGCGAGCAGGCTGGTGCGGATATTTTCGGCCCCCAGGGAAGGACCCACACTCTTAACCTCGACGATCTTGACCGGTAGGGGTAAGGATCCCCCCCGCAATTGCACCTCAAGATCCCGGGCCGCTTCCGCCGTGAAATTACCCGTGATGCTGGCGGAGCCCCCCGTGATCCCTGCTGTTTTGAATTGAGGTCCAACGGTGGCTTCGCTGATTGAACGGCCATCCAGGACGATGCCTAGGACGCGGCCGGTGCCGGCAATGGACTGGGTGAGGCCAGCAAACTTTTCGCCTCCGGCGCGATCAAACCCCAGGGTCACTTCCCAGGCATTGGCATTGGACTGTTGCTGCCTGCCGGCACTGGTCAGATCGCGACCGGTGAGCAGCGGGGGTCCATAGAGAGAGAGGATGCGGCGGTTGACCTCATTGAGAAGTTGGTCGAGTTGGTCGGCTTCACTGGCATTGGGGGACACCTGGATGCCGAGGGGGGCCATGGCCTTGGCCAGATCGGCAGCCTTGAGGGGGGAAGGTGGGGGCGCTGGGGAACCTGGGGTGGGACGGGTGGCCGCCAGGATGGACTCGACTTGGCGCTTCAGGCTCAGAAGGCCCTGCATCTCCTTTTCGGTACCGGGTTTCTGGGCGCGGAATTCGAGCAGGGCCGTGGTACCCAGCACCTTGGCCGCCCGACTGGGATCCTGTTCGCCCGGAAGCTGCAACACCAACTGGTCGTTACCAACGGTCTGAAGCGTGGATTCCGCCACACCGAGGCCATTGATGCGCCGATCGAGCACATCCTTGACCGCTTCCAGTTGGTCGCGATCCACTTGCTTGATGGCGCCGGCGGGCATCACCTGCAGGGTGAGCTGGCTACCCCCCCGCAGGTCGAGACCCAGGCGCAGGCCATTGGTGTAAAGAATCACGGCGGCGCTAATCGCCAGCGCCAGAATAAAAGCAAACCAACCCTGTTGACGTCCCATGGTCAGTGGGCACCCTGGGTGAGATCCATGGCCGCCGTCACAATCTGGTGGGGCTGAATGATCGTTAGATTTTCAAGCCGACCGTTGTAGGGAGTTGGGATGTCCTTGGAAGAGAGCCGCACGGGGCGAGCATCAAGGTCATCGAAACAGTGTTCCGTAATCAAGGCAATGAGCTCGGCCCCTATTCCCCCAGTTTTCATGCACTCTTCGACAATAATGACCCGGTGAGTCTTGCGAATCGAAGCGGTGATCGTATCCAGATCAAAGGGCTTGAGGCTGATCAGGTCAATCAGCTCGACATCGATGCCTTCACCCTCCAACTGTTGCACTGCCTTAAGGCAATGATGGCGCATGCGGGAGTAGGTGAGAATGGTTATATCCTTACCGCTTCTTACAATTTCGGCCTGGTCGAGGGCGCATACATATTCGCCAGCGGGAATTTCTTCGGAGAGATTATAGAGGAGTACATGTTCAAAAAAGACGACTGGATTATTATCCCGAATCGCCGCCTTCATCAGCCCCTTGGCATTGGTGGGCGTGCTGCAAGCCACAATCTTGATTCCGGGAATCGCATGGAAATAGGCCTCTAGACGTTGGCTGTGTTCAGCCCCTAATTGGCGGCCCACACCACCGGGTCCCCGCACAACGGTCGGGATCGTATAATTACCGCCGCTGGTATAGCGAAGCATTCCCATATTGTTAGAGATTTGGTTAAACGCCAGCAACAAAAAACCCATATTCATGCCTTCCACAATCGGCCGTAGGCCCGTCATGGCAGCACCGACGGCCATACCCGTAAATGCGTTCTCGGCAATGGGAGTATCGAGTACCCGCAATTCACCATACTTTTGGTGCAGATCCTTGGTGACTTTGTAGGAGCCGCCGTAGTGACCCACGTCTTCCCCCATCACACAAACATTGGGGTCACGAGCCATCTCCTCATCAATGGCTTCGCGCAGGGCATTGAACAGCAGGGTTTCGGCCACGATCCGCCATCGGCCAAGGGTTGGGCCAACCTATCTCAGACTCCGGCAAGGCCCAGCGTTCTAGGCAGCTGAACCGGGCTTGGCCACCACCAGGGAGCGCACGAACACCAGGAGAAGGCCAAGCCCAATGAAAGCGAAGCTGAAGGTGGCCAGAAAACACATGCCCACCATCAGGGTCTTCATCGCCGTGGCGATGTTTTGGGCGATCGGCGAGCTGTATTGCGGTGGATGGCTGGCGTAGTGGGCCAGGACTCGCCGGCTCAACCCCAGGGCCAGCCAAGCCAGTACCCCACTGGTGAGGGCACCAATCAGGAAATTAAGGGGTCCCTTCCGGGGGGCCTGGGGGTCCGAACCATCGGATCGGGTCAGGGCGTCACTCATGGGGCGCTGGAATCAGCCTCCAGGCTGACACCTGACGCCCTGGTGCGCGTGCACCACCAGGCGAATCCCTCCGCCGCCAACGGTTCGGCCAGGATTGCGGCCGCCCGTTCGGCCCCGGTCCCATCGTCAAACAGCGCAAACACGCTGGGACCCGAGCCGCTCATCGCCACCGCCAGGGCCCCGGGGGCCTGGCGCAGTAGGCCCAGGGCACGGCCGACGCTGGGCACCTCCGGCGCCACCACGGACTGGAGGTCGTTGCGCAAAGGGGGCAGCGCGGACTGGCTTTTCAGAGTCACCAGCAACACCCCAAGGGACCGCTCCGCCAAAGCGTCGGCGGGCTCCAAGCGCTCCCCGCGCCCAAAACTCAATTGCAGCCCCCCCTCCAGGCAGTAGGGCACATCCGAACCCAGGGCAGCCGCCAGGTCCATCAAGGCGGCGGGTTCCAGGGCAATGCCCCAGAGCACCTGGAGTGCCAACAAAGTGGCGGCTGCATCACTGGAGCCCCCCGCCAGGCCTGCTCCCAGCGGAATCCGTTTCTCGAGTGTAATCGCCGCCCCGAGTTCCGGCAACCCAACCCTGGCGCGCAGTCCTTCGGCCGCCCTTAAGATGAGATTGTCGGGCCCACTGCTGAGGCTGGGGTCATCACAGGCGAGGCTGAGCTGGGCGTCGGCGGTCGGGCGCAGAGGCCGGGCCGCCAAATCGACACCGGCGGCCCCGGCCACGAACTGCAACTGTTCGGGAGGCAGCAGACCGGCAAGGGTGTTGCGCAGCATCTTGCGCCGCGAGGCGAAACAACGCCGCAGCAGCGTGTCGAGAACCCCGGCCCCCTCGGCGGCCAGGCGGGAGCCCGGGGCAAACGGTTCGATCAGCAGCACCTCCGAATCCACCTTCGGGGGTGGCTTGAAACATCGGGGCGGCACCGGGCAGACCAAACGGCAGTGGCCCAGCAGCTGCATGCGCACGCTCAGGGCCGAATAGGCCGACGTGCCCGGTTGGGCCCGGATACGCTCGCCCACCTCCCGCTGCACCAGCAACACCAGGCGTTCGAAGGGGGGGGTCAACGGAGCCGCCAGGCTGCCCACCAGCTTCTGGAGCAGGGGGCCAGTGATGTTGTAAGGGATGTTGGCCACCACCTTGGTGCAGGCCCCAGGGCCCTGGCGCTCGATCGGGACCCGCAGCGCATCGCCCTCGATCAACTGGAAGCGGGGGTCCGGGCCGAAGCGCTGCCGCAGGCCCGTGACCAGATCCCGATCCAGTTCGATCGCCTCCAGGGCCGCCACCTCGGAGGCCAACAACCTCTGGGTGAGGGCGCCGCGCCCGGGTCCGACCTCCAGCACCCGATCGTGGGGTTGCAGGGCCGCCGCTGCCACAATCTGATCGAGCACGGTGGCGTCGATGAGCCAATGCTGGCCGAAGCGGTGCCGGGCCCGGTGGCCACTGAAGGTCATGAACCACCTGCGCACAGACTTCCACATTGCCTGTCCCCCCGTTGCCATGACCTCCTCCCCCCCCATCGAGGCCCTCCGTCCTGGCGGAGCCCCGGGCCCCGGCGCCCTAGCGCTCAGGGCTCGGACCCTGGCACTGGCCCTGGCCCTGGCGGCCTTGGGCCTGGGGCCGCTAGTGGCCCGGGCGGAACCGAGCCGCACGGCCGAATCGATCTGGAGCCAGGACGACGCCAGCCAACGGGCCCTGCAGCTCGTGCCCGCCGGCGCCCAGGTGGACAGCACCTCCTGCCAGGAGATCGGCGTCGGCAGCATGGGGGGCCTGCCCCGCTATCGCTGCACGGTGCGCTTCACCCCCGGGGGTGCCAGCCACTGAATGGCCGCTCTTGGGGATCTTCATCCCAGCCGGATCCAGCGCACCGGCCCCGAACGGGGAGGCAACGGCACCAGGGCCGCCACCTGCTCCACCGGTCTGTCGGCCCAGCTGGGGTGGTCCACCAGCCAGCAATCCCAGGCACGCTGCAAGCGCAAACGTTTTGGCCAACGCAGGGCGGCCGTGCCGCCCCCATCCCAGTCGTTGGGCCCCCGGCCCTTGACCTCAACCAACAGCAAGCGCCCGGGCTTGTCGACCACCAGATCCAGCTCCCCCCAGCGGCAGCGCCAGTTGCGCGACACCAGCCGCCACCCCCTGTTTTGCAGGAGCCGCAGGGCCCGTTGTTCGGCCCAGGCTCCCTGACGTTGGGCCAGCGTGCGGGGCACATTCGGCATTGCGGTTGGCACCAGGGTTCCCTGGCATCGACAGGGTTGGTGGGCAATGGCATGCCGGAAGCGACACACTGGGTTCCAGTCGATCGGCGCCCCCATGAGCTTCGATGCCCGCAGCCGTGAACGGCTGGAGGCCCTTGGCCGCCAGCTGCCCCAAAAACTGCCGCCCCCCTCGCCTGCCGCGCCGATCCCGCAGGGGGACCCGGCCCCCCAGGGCCGCCATCCCCTGGAACTGGAGCGCAATCCGCAGCAACTTTTCCGGGAATTGATGCAAGCCAGCGCCGATGGCACGGTGCCGCCGCACCTGCTCGATCGATTGCGGCAACTAGAAAGTGACGCGAAATCCACCGCCTTGGCCCAGGCGAGCGACTCCCCGGCCGGCACCCCTCCTGGAGGCACGGCCGCCCCAACCGGAGCCAGCCGCCAACGCAGCAGCAAAGCGTCCAGGCCCCGTTTGGGCCAGGGGCCGATGGGACCCCGCCGCGTGGAGGGGGCTGACGCCGAGCTGTACATCTCGTTCCAGCAACTGCTCCTAGAAGACGACGAATGGGATGGGGCGCCAGCCCCCAAAGACCGCGCCCCAACCTGACAACCAGTATAGATGTACTAAAGTGCCATGGGCTGCCGAGGACCATGGCCACCGCGATCGTGCTCATCGATGGCAACAATTTTTATGCCTCCTGCGAAGCGGTGCTCGATCCAGGGGTCATCGGCAGGCCCCTGGTCGTGCTCTCCAACAACGACGGCTGCATCGTCTCGCGCAGCGCCGAAGCCCGCGCCCTGGGCATTCCCATGGGTGCGCCCTACTTCCAAGTGCAACGGCAGCTGCAGCAGCAGCAGGTGATCGTGCGCAGCTCCAACTACGGCCTTTATGCCGACATGAGCCAACGCCTGATGGCCACCATCGAACCGTGGGTGGAGGAACTAGAGGTGTATTCGATCGATGAGGCCTTCGGGCGACTGCGAC
>JAPLIF010000158.1 GCA_026389255.1 Cyanobacteriota bacterium | reverse complement strand
GGGCCGCACCCGGTTCACAAACAGAATGAAGGCCTGGCCGATGGCCAGGGAGAGTCCCGCCACCAGGGCAATCCAGAGGCCCACGGCCCCGGCCGGGCCGGAAAACTGCACATCGCGAAAGGCCTCGGCCTGCAGCCGCAGCGCACCCCCGACCACGGTGGTGAAAGGAGCCAGCGAGCCGCCTAACTCCATGGTGGGGATGGCGCCCATACCGGAGGGGAGGGCAACGATGGGGCAGCGAGTGTGGCAATCATGCACGGAATCCGCATTCAGGCAGGCTGATCGGGGGTGGGCTCCACGGCAGTCAGGGGTAGGGCCGCCATGATCATGGCGGCTGTCACAGGGATTGTCTCCAGTTCGTCGGCGTTGTCCAGGTATGCCTCAAAGGAGCGGTAGCGCAGAATGCAGGGGTTGGCTGCCCCGCTGGCGCAGGCGGCGTGCCAGTCCCCATCCTCGGGTTGCACGCTGATGTAAGCCAGCAGGGCTTCCTGCAGATCACCACCGTCGCCGATGCCCTCACCGTGCCAGAGGGCTTCGAAAAAGGCCATGGTGGAAATCAGGTGGGAGACCCTGATCAGCCTAAGGGGTTGCGGCATGCTGGAAATCCCGCCGCTCCGATTCCGATGAGCCTCGATCAAGCCAGGGCCTTTCTGGCGCGGATGCAAAACGAACCGGCCCTTAAGGAGCAGACCCTGGCCGCCGCCACCGCCGATGATGTGGCCCAGCTGGCCTGCAAGCTGGGTTATCAATTCTCAGGCGACGAATTGCTGCGACTCTCGGGTCAACGGGTCGGTCGGGTCACCGTTAGTAAGCAGGATATTCCCGGCGAGTACAACTGACGCTGGTCATGCGTCTTGGCTTTAGTTCTGCATCCGCTTGCCGTTCCAATGGTGGTGCGCCATCTCTCGGCAGGCCATGCCGTTGACGGGGCTGCGCCGATTGGGGCCCGGACGCTTCGCGGCAGCAGAGGGTTGGGCCAGTCCCCTTAGGCTGGTTCAAGCATTGGACGGCGCATGATCTTCTCCTCCCTGGAGCCTGCGAACAATCCGATCCAGAGCGATGGGGCCATGGATCAGGTTCAGGAACAAGAGCTGCAGCTGCTGGATGCCTGGTGGCGTGCTGCCAATTACCTAGCCGTAGGCATGATTTATCTCCAGGATAATCCCCTGTTGAGAGAACCCCTACGGCCCGAGCATATCAAGAATCGCTTATTGGGCCATTGGGGATCGAGCCCTGGCCAGTCTTTTCTGTGGGCCCATGCCAATCGGGTGATTCGCCACCACAACCTGGACATGATCTATCTCTCTGGGCCCGGCCATGGCGCCCCCGGAGTCTTGGCTCCCACCTACCTCGATGGCTCCTACAGTGAGATCTATCCTGACAAAAGTGAGGATGGCGAAGGGCTAAGGCGCTTCTGCAAGCAATTTTCTTTCCCGGGCCATATCGGCTCCCATTGCACCCCGGAAACCCCTGGCTCCATCCACGAAGGGGGGGAACTGGGTTATGTGCTCTCCCATGCCTGCGGTGCCGTCTTTGATAACCCCGATCTGATTGCCCTGGCCTGCGTCGGCGATGGGGAGGCGGAGACCGGTCCCTTGGCGACCTCCTGGCACATCAACAAATTTCTCAATCCCATCGTCGATGGTGCCGTCCTGCCAGTTCTGCACCTCAACGGCTACAAGATTGCCAATCCCACCCTGTTGGCTCGGATCCCCAAGGCCGAACTGGTGTCGCTCTTGCGGGGATACGGCTGGGAGCCCCTGTTTGTCGAAGGCCATGATCCGCTGCCGATGCACCGGGCCATGGCTGCCGCCATGGATGGGGCGGTGGCCCGGATCCTGGCGATCCGCGCCGAAGCCCGGCGCAGCGGTGTGGCCGAACGGCCCATCTGGCCCATGATTGTGCTGCGTTCCCCCAAGGGCTGGACCGGCCCGGCCCGGGTGCATGACAGGAAGGTCGAAGGCTTCTGGCGGGCCCACCAGGTCCCCCTGGCCAATCCCCGCCAGGATCCCGAGGAACTGCGCCTGCTGGAGGAGTGGCTGAGGAGCTATCGCCCCGGGGAGTTGTTCGACAGCGAAGGCAGGCTGGTTCCCGAGCTCAAGGCCCTCTCGCCCTTGGGTCCACGCCGCATGGGTTCCAACCCCCACACCAATGGCGGTGTGTTGCGCCGCAAGCTGCGACTGCCGCCGATGGAGGCCTATGCGGTAGCGGTGACGGCGCCTGGGCAAGTCGAAGCCGAGAACACCTATCCCCTGGGGGAGGCCCTGCGCGACACGATCGCGGCCAATCCCCATTCCATGCGGGTCTTTGGGCCGGATGAAACCGCCTCCAACCGCCTGCAGGCCATCTATGCGGTGAGCAAGAAGGTGTGGATGGAGGAGATCCTGCCGGAGGATGGCGGTGGTAGTGAACTGGCCCGGGATGGTCGGGTGGTTGAAATGCTTTCGGAGCACACCTTGGTGGGGATGATGGAGGGATACCTACTGACGGGTCGCTATGGCTTTTTCAACACCTACGAGGCCTTCGCCCATATTATTGCTTCGATGTTCAATCAGCACGCCAAATGGCTTGAATCCTGTTTGAACCATGCCCCCTGGCGTTCACCCATCGGCCCCTGGAACTGTCTGATTTCGTCCACGGTCTGGCGCCAGGACCACAATGGTTTCACCCATCAGGATCCCGGGTTCATTGATCTGGCGGGCAACAAAAGTGGCGAGGTGGTTCGCGTCTATCTGCCCGCCGACGCCAACAGCCTGTTGGCGGTGGCGGAAACGGCCCTGCGGGAGCTGAATGTTTGCAACATCATCGTTTCGGATAAGCAGAAGCATCTGCAATACCTCACCCTGGACCAGGCCCGCCAGCATGTGGCCAAGGGCATCGGCCTCTGGAGCTGGGCCAGCAACGACGACAACGGCTCCGCCTTCGCTGACCCGGATGTGGTGATGGCCTGTGCCGGCGATATTCCCACCAAGGAAACCCTGGCGGCGGTGGAGATCCTGCGGCGCGAGATCCCAAGCCTGCGCATTCGGGTGCTCAATGTCGTCAAACTCTTTGCCCTGACCCAGCCCACCGAGCACCCCCACGGCATCAGCGATCGGGACTTCGACACGCTATTCACTGTTGATCGGCCGGTAATCTTCAACTTTCATGGCTACCCCTGGCTGATCCATCGCCTCACCTACAAGCGGCGTAATCATGGTAATTTTCATGTGCGCGGCTACAAGGAAAAGGGCAATATCAATACACCTCTTGAACTGGCGATGAACAACCAGATTGACCGTTTCAACCTTGTCATTGATGTCATCGATCGGGTGGACGGCCTCGGCGCCCGCGCCGCCCATGTCAAAGAGCGTATGAAAGAGGAGATTCTCAGCCATCGCGCCTACGCCCATGACCATGGCATCGATGCCGAGGAGATTCGTCACTGGCGCTGCTCCCTGGCGACGGAACCGAGCTGATGGCGTTCTCCGATCCGGCCCTGGTGCTGAATGCGGGCAGTTCCAGCCTTAAGGCCCGCCTACTGGCTGCGGATGGGCAGGTGCTCTGGCAGGGTCGTCGCGATGGGGCGATCGACGTTGACGCCAAGGATCTCTGGCGGGAGTGGTTGGAGCCGGCCCTGGGGCCCGCCATCGAGTCCCTCGCCCTGGTGGGCCACCGTGTGGTCCATGGCGGCGATCGCTTCGTTGCACCCACCCGATTGACGCCGGAGGTGCTGGCGGAACTGACGGACCTGGTGCCCCTGGCTCCCCTCCACAATGGCCCATCGCTGCGGCTGATGGCCGCCCTGGCGGCCTGGCGACCGCAACTGCCCCAGTGGGCCTGCTTCGATACGGCCTTTCACCGCACCCTGCCGGAGGAGGCCCGCACCTATGCCCTGCCGGAGGCCTGGCGCCAGCAGGGATTGCGCCGTTTCGGCTTCCATGGCCTCAACCACCAACACATCAGCGAGGTGATGGCCCGCCATTGGGCCGCCCAGGGTCGCTGCGGGCCCCTGCGGCTGATCAGCTGCCACCTGGGGGCGGGTTGTTCGCTATGTGCGATCGCGGAGGGGCGCAGTGTGGCGACCACCATGGGCTTCACGCCGCTGGATGGCTTGGTGATGGCAACCCGTTGCGGAGCCATCGATCCGGGTCTGGTGCTGCATCAGTTGCGAGCCGGTGTCGACGTCGCTGATCTCGAGAACCAACTCAATACCCAGAGCGGTCTGCTGGGCCTTTCCGGCTGGAGCGCCGACATGGCGGAATTGCGCAAGATCGTCGTTGCTGGGGAGACCGCTACGGACGGGGGGCGCTGGGCTGGGGCCAGGCGGGCGATCGCGGTGTTCCGCCATTCCCTGCTGCAGGGGATCGGCGCCATGGCCGCCAGCCTGGGGGGGGTGGATGGCATCGCCTTCAGTGGCGGCATCGGTGAACACGACGGGGCCCTGCGCCAGGAAGTGATCGAGCGTCTGGCCTGGTTGCAGCCCCTGGAGGTGCTAGTGGTGCCGGCGGATGAGGAGGGCCTGATCGCCCGGCTTTGTCGCCAGGCCGCCGCCCTCGGGCCCACCACCCCCGCCCCCGCCCCCGCCGACTCCCCTCGGTAGGGTCGCTGGGGAGCCATCGCTAGCGCCTCAACCATGGCAATGCGATTCGTTTGGCCCCTACGGCGCCACCCCAAGGCGGCCCCGCCAGCCCAGACGGCCCCGCCAACCCAGACGGCCCCGCCAGCCGACGTCAATCTGTTGCGGGCGGCCCGGGAGGACCCCCAGCAGCTGCTGGCCCGGCTCAATACCAGTGCCGATGGCCTCAGCGGCCTGCAGGCCCAGTTGCGGTTAGCCCGGCTGGGGCCCAACCAGATCGCCCAGGAGCGGCCGCTCTCCTGGTTTCGGCAACTGGTGGCCACGTTCCGCAATCCGCTGGTGGCCCTGCTGGCGGCCATGGCGGCCCTCTCCCTGTTGACCGGGGACCGCAAGGCCGCCCTGATCATCGGCACGATGATTCTCTTTAGCGTCAGCCTGCGCTTTTCCCAGGAATACCGGTCCCTGCGCGCCGCTGAGGGGTTGCGCCGCTTGGTGCACACCACCGCCACGGTGCAGCGCCATGATCCCCACCGGGACATCACGGCGGGCCTGGCCGCCGACCTCGGCCTGCAGCTGGAGGGCCAACCCGCCGGCCCCCAGGAAATCCCGATCGAGCAGCTGGTGCCGGGGGATGTGGTGCGGTTGGCCGCCGGAGACATGATTCCCGCCGATGTGCGGCTGCTGCAAGCCAAGGATCTGTTTGTCAGCCAGGCCGCCCTCAGTGGTGAATCCCTGCCGGTGCAGAAACAGGCGCAGCTGCCCCAGGCCCAGGGCAGCCTGACCAACCCCCTGGAGCTGGAAACGCTCTGCTTTCTGGGCACCAATGTGGTGAGTGGTTCGGCCACGGCGGTGGTGGTGGAAACCGGAGCCCGCACCTGCCTGGGATCCTTGGCCCAGAGCGTGACGGGCCAGCGCAGCCGCACCAGTTTTGATCGGGGCATCAGCGAGGTGAGCCTGTTGCTGGTGCGCTTCATGCTGGTGATGGCCCCGGCGGTTTTCGTGATCAATGGCATCAGTAAGGGCAATTGGGGTGAGGCTTTTTTCTTTGCCCTTTCGGTGGCGGTGGGGCTGACGCCGGAGATGCTGCCGATGATTGTGACCGCCAATCTTTCCCGCGGTGCCATTGCCATGGCCCACCAGAAGGTGATCGTCAAAAACATCGATGCCATTCAGAATCTTGGTGCCATGGATATTCTTTGCACCGACAAGACCGGCACCCTCACCCAGGACCGCATCGTCATGAAACTGCACCTTGATGCGGCCGGTCGGGACTGTGACGAAGTGCTGGAGTTGGCCTATCTGAACAGCTATCACCAAACAGGACTCAAGAGCCTGCTCGATGTGGCGGTGCTGGCCCACGGAGATTTGCAGGACAGTCTCCAGGTGGATCGCACCTTCACCAAGATCGACGAAATTCCCTTCGATTTTTTGCGGCGCCGGCTTTCGGTGGTGGTGGAAGAGGCCAATCACCACCACGAGCTGATCTGCAAGGGCGCCGTCGAAGAAGTATTGGCGGTCTGCCAGCACTTGCGGCTGGGCGACCAGACCCTGGAGCTGGGTCCTGGCCAACGCCAGCAGGTGCTGGACCTTAACGAACGCCTCAATGGCGATGGCCTGCGGGTGATTGCCGTGGCCTACAAGGAGGTGCCGCTGCGCCAGGCCCCCTATGACGTGGCCGATGAGTCCGAGCTCACCTTGGTGGGGCTGATCGCCTTTCTGGATCCGCCCAAGGATTCGGCCGCCGCCGCCCTGCGCCAATTGGCCCAGCAGCGGGTGGAGGTCAAGGTATTGACCGGCGATAACGCCGTGATTGCCCGCAAGACCTGCCTTGATGTGGGGCTGGAGGTGCGGGGCGTGCTGTTGGGTCCCGAGATTGAGGCGGCCGATGAAGCCACCTTGCTGGAGCAGGTGGAGACGACGACGATTTTTGCCAAGCTGGCTCCCCTGCAGAAGGCCCGCATCATTGGCCTGTTGCGCCAGCGGGGCCATGTGGTGGGGTTTATGGGCGATGGCATCAATGACGCCCCCGCCCTGCGCGAAGCGGATCTGGGCCTGTCGGTGGACACGGCGGTGGACATTGCCAAAGAATCCGCCGATATTGTGTTGCTCGAGAAGGATCTCCAGGTGTTGAGTGCTGGCGTATTGGAGGGACGGCGCACGTTTGGCAATATCACCAAATACATCAAGATGGGCACCAGTTCGGCCTTCGGAAATATGTTTAGCATGTTGGGGGCCAGTATTTTTCTGCCGTTCTTACCCATGTTGCCGGTGCAGATTTTGCTGAATAATCTGCTCTATGACTTTTCCCAGACCGGCATCCCCTTCGACCATGTCGACCCGGATTATCTGGAGATTCCGCGCCAGTGGAAGCTGGGGGAGATTCGCCGTTTCATGATTACGATCGGCCCCATTAGCTCGTTGTTTGACTATGCTACCTTTGCGCTGATGTGGTTTGTGTTTTCGGCCCAAACCGTCGAGCGCCAGAGCCTATTCCAGACGGGTTGGTTTGTTGAAAGTTTGCTGACCCAAACCTTGATTGTGTATATCATCCGCACGGCCCGCCTTCCCATGATCCAAAGCAATCCCGCCCCGATCATGGCGGCGATCAGTGCGGCGGTGATGGCCATCGGCATCGCCCTGCCCTTCAGTCCCCTGGCGCCCTCCCTGGGGTTTGTACCCCTGCCCGGAGCCTATTTTGGTTGGCTGGTGGCGATTTTATTGGGTTATGCCTGCCTCACCCAGCTTGTCAAGGCTTGGTTCGTTCGGCGCTATGGATATAACTGATCTGCATTCGTTTTAAACCACCAACACTGCTGCCGCGACCTTGGCCTCCTGTTCTTGGCGCTCCTCGGCGCTCAGCCCATCGGCATCGGGAAGGTGGGACGCCATGGTGGTGAGCCATTCGCCCAGCTGCTCCAGTTGCTGGGGCGGGGCCAGCACCCCCAGCCCCCTGGCCAGGACCTTGGCGGTGGACCCGGCGCCGGCCTGATAGACGAACCGTCCATGCAGGTGCTGGGGTAGCCCCTGGCGCAGGCGCCGGAAGGCGGGTTCCTCCATGGGGGTTTCGAGCACCAGATTCGGTTTTTCCGGCTTGATGCGGGAGAAGCCGCAACGCTTGGCCAGCAGTTTGAGCTGCAGCAGTTGCAGCAGGCTGCCCACCGGCGACGGAATCGGGCCGTAGCGATCGGTCCAGGCGGCCGCCAGCTCCACCAGGGCCTCCTTGCTGCCGCAGTTGGCGGCGGCGCGATAGGCGGCCATTTTTTCGTCGTTTTCGCTGATCCAATCGGCCGGGATGAAGGCCGTCACCTGCAGATCGATCTGGGTGTCATCCACCGCCGGGATGTCTTGACCCTGCAATTCGGCCAGGCATTCATGTCTTGACCCTGCAATTCGGCCAAGCACTCTTGCAGCATCTCCATGTAGAGATCAAAGCCGATGGCCTCCATCTGGCCGCTCTGCTCCACCCCCAGCAGGTTGCCCACCCCCCGGATCTCCATGTCCCGCATCGCCAGTTGATAGCCGCTACCGAGCTGGGCGAATTCCTGAATCGCCCGCAACCGCTGCCGCGCCGCCTCACTGAGGGAGGCCTCGCCGGGAAAGAACAGCCAGGCATGGGCCTGGATGCCGCTGCGGCCGACGCGGCCGCGCAGTTGATACAGCTGGGCCAGGCCGAATTTCTGGGCGTCCTCCACCAGAATCGTGTTGACCCGGGGAATGTCCAGGCCGCTTTCGATGATGGTGGTGCAGAGCATCAGGTCGGCTTCGCCGGCATTGAAGGCCACCATGGCGCTCTCCAGTTCCCCCTCGGCCATCTGGCCGTGGGCCACCAGCAGCCGCAGCCCCGGCACCATCAGGCGCAGCTGGGCCGCCACCTCCTCGATGCCCTCCACCCGCGGCACCACGTAGAACACCTGGCCGCCCCGGTCGAGCTCCTGGCGGATGGCACTGCGCACGGCCTCCTCATCTTGGGCGGCCAGGTGGGTCTTGATCGGGCGGCGCAGGGGCGGCGGCGTGGTGATCAGGCTCATCTCCCGCACCCCCGACAGGCTCATGTAAAGCGTCCGCGGGATCGGCGTCGCACTCAGGGTGAGTACGTCGACGTCCTTGCGCAGGGCTTTGATTTTTTCTTTCTGATTGACGCCAAAACGCTGTTCCTCATCGACCACCAGCAGGCCAAGCTGCTTGAAGCTGGTGCCCTTGCTCAGGAGCTGGTGGGTGCCAACGACAACATCAATGGAGCCATCGGCCAGCCCTTCGCCGATGGCCTTGCGTTCGGCGGTGGTGCGGAAGCGGTTAAGTAGGGCCACCTTGAGGGGATAGGGGGCAAACCTCTCGCTCAGGGTGCGCCAGTGCTGCTTGGCCAGCACCGTGGTGGGGGCCAGCAGGGCCCCCTGTTTGCCGGCGGTGACGGCCTTGAACAGGGCCCGGATCGCCACCTCCGTTTTGCCGAAGCCCACATCGCCGCAGACCAGCCGGTCCATCGGTGCCGCCTCTTCCATGTCCCGCTTCACCTCACTGATGGCCTTGGCCTGGTCGGGGGTGGGTTCGTAGGGGAAGGAATCTTCCAGTTCGCTCTGCCAGGGGCCATCGGGGGGGAAGGCGAAGCCGGCGGCCTTGTGGCGTTCGGCGTAGAGCTTGACCAGGTCCATGGCGACCCGGGCCACGGCCTTACGGGCCCGCTCCTTGGCCTTGGTCCAGGCGCTGCCGCCCATGCGGTTCAGCTCGGGCGGAGCATCGCTGCTGGCCCGGTAGCGCCCCAGGCTGCCCAGCTGGTCGGCGGCCACCCGCAGCAATCCATCGGCGTATTGCACCACTAGGTAGTCGCGGGATTCGCCGCCGAGGGCGAGTTTTTCCAGCTTCAGGAAGCGGCCGATGCCGTGGTTGCGATGGACCACGAAGTCGCCGGGCAGCATCTTGCCCGGATCGACGGTGCGGCTGGCGGCCCGCCGCCGCCGCCGCACGTAGCCGCCGGCGCTGAGGCTCTGCTGGCCAAAGAATTCCCGATCGCTCAGCAGCACCAGCTTCCAGGCGGGCAGCTGCAGGCCCTCGATGGCGGCGGTGCCCCGCCACTTGAGGGCCACCGGGGTGTTCTGCTCGATCAGCCGCTCGATGGCGGGGAAATCGCTGGGATTGGGCACGAAGCGGGTGATGCAGTCGTGCTCTTCGAGGAGGGCGACGGCGCGGCTGGGCTGGGCCGACACCAGCCACACCCTGGCCTTCTCCTGTTGATAGCCCTTGATCAGACCCGCCAAGCGCCCGAATTGGTTGGGATGGGCGGGTACGGCCCGGGAGGCCAGGTCGAAGGCATTGGGGTGCTGGTCGCTTTCCTGCAGCTCGGCCAGGTCGAAGCCGCCGAAGGTTTCAGCTAGCGCCAACGCCTCGGCGATGGGACGGTGCAGGCTGGGCGGCAGCAAGGGCGGCCCGCCGGCGTTGGTCCGTCCCCCTTCGCTGGCCACTTCCTGGTAGTGGGCCTCCGCATGGTCGAACCACTGCTGGCCATGGGCGAGGCCATGGCGGCGCTCGTCGATGACCACCAAGGTGCTGGCCGGCAGATAGTCGAGCAGGCTGGCCGGCTCGCCCCAGGCCACCCCCATCAGGCGCCGCATGCCCTCGGGGGTGCCGCCCTCCAGCAGCTGGTCGAGGGCGGCGGGGCTCAGGAGCGTTTCCAGGCCCTCCGGCATGGCTTCGCGCAGGGCCTCGGCCACCAGCGGCGCGAAGCTGGTGGGGGTGAGGCGCACCTGCTCGATGGCATCGAGGGAGCGCTGGCTGGCGGGATCGAATTCGCGCAGCTTCTCCAGGTCTTCGCCAAACAATTCGA
>JAPLIF010000263.1 GCA_026389255.1 Cyanobacteriota bacterium | reverse complement strand
GTTCCTGCAACGGCGGCGTGAAATAAATCAGCGTGTTGCGACAGGAAATCAGATGGAGTCGCGGAAAAGGGGGGTCTTCGCTGACGTTGTGACGCGCAAAGACAACGCAATCTCGCAATAGATCGTTAATGGTGAAATGGTCTGCCGCCTCGTCCAGGAACCGGCGCCGCAAGTCGGCCGGAATGGCCTGGGCATCCGTCAGGGGATACACCCCTTGGCGGGCTTCGGCCAAGGCCTCTTCATCAAGGTCGGTGCCGAAGATTTTGAGACGATCCGCCAGCACCACCGGATGGTCAAGCACCAGACTGATCACCATCGCCAGGGTGTAGACCTCCTTGCCCGTGGCGCAACCCGGCACCCACACCCGGATCTTGGCCTGGGGGCCTAACGGGGCCAAAGACTCCTTCAGCAGCTGGGCCAGGACATCAAAGGCCTCGGGATCGCGGAAGAACGCGGTGACATTGACCAGCAGGTTGTGCAGCAGGGCCGGAGCTTCTTCAGCATCGTCCCGGAGCAGTCGCACGTAATCATCAAGGTCGGCGACTTGCCGGACGGCCATGCGGCGTTGCAACTGCCGACGCAGGGTGGATTCCTTGTACTGGGAAAAATCCACACCAGTGCCCTCCTTGAGATGCCCCAACACAGTCCTGATGGTTTGGGATTGCATCTCTTGACTGCCGGCAGTGCTGAAGCTGACCGTATTTTCGGCAATGAAGTTTAACTGCTGGCCGATGGCGCCAGTTTCCAACACCTGACTGGCCCCGCCCAGGGAAATCGCCGCCCGGGGCATGGCATCAAAGCGGGCTGTTTCAGGCAACTGGGCGAAGGTGCGTCCACCGGCGGCCCGCACCTGGGCCACCCCCCTGGCCCCATCCGAACCGGTGCCCGATAGCACCACGGCCACCCCCTGCTGGCTCCATTCCCGGGCAATCGATTCGAACAACCGATCGATGCT
Organism: Cyanobacteriota bacterium; assembly: GCA_026389255.1. Classification (GTDB taxonomy): domain Bacteria; phylum Cyanobacteriota; class Cyanobacteriia; order PCC-6307; family Cyanobiaceae; genus Cyanobium. The sequence goes on along the minus strand of JAPLIF010000263.1, from coordinate 10,863 downwards.
GGGGCTCGGACCGAAGCGGGGCGGTGGATCGCTGACAACGAGCCGGTCGCCCCGTACCGCCACATCCCGATTAGAGGGGGCCACAGCCACGACCCCTGGCCGCAACAGGTCCCCATCCACGGCGGTCACCACCTGCAAATGGGTGACCCGCTCCAGCAGTTCGACGATCAGGCTGGGGTGGTCAGGGGCCAGATGCTGGGCCACCACATAGGCCATCCGACCCTGGAGCTTGAGCTGGGCTAGGAGCACCTTGAGCGCCTCCAGCCCGCCAGCGGAAGCACCGATCCCCACCACATGGTTGAGGGGGCGACCATCAGCCGACGGGGGGAGGGAGCCCTTGGACGCTTCGAAGGGGCTGTCGGCGGGAAGAATCACGGATCGGGGGCAAAACTGGGTTGGGGCCTGATAAAAAGCTAACCAGTAAAATGAAATGCCTATTTTAACCAATATGAATCAGCAAAACTTCCAAGCGCTTACAAGGGAGAATAACATTTCGCATTTGATCCGTATTTATGCTCATTCAAGGGACAAAAGTTGACAGCAGGCAACATAAATCGCTAAGATCGTTATAAGTTTAATCGAAAAATAATCATCAATGCAACGTTCATGCGTCAAAGCAAGCCATCACCATTTATACGTTTTGGGTAGGTGAGTGTTTCACGCACATCGTGGACGCAGGACTGACCGAAAACAGCATTTATGGATCTTCAAGCTGTGAAACGCTGAAAGCTGCGTTACCTTTGACAAAGGCCATAGATCAGGGGTCAAGCCAACACCATTTACAGTCCCAACCATGCATGAACTACATAAAATTACCTTCTTAGGTTCAGCCCCATGACAATTCCTACATCTTCCCCGCCACCTGACACCCATCCAAGGGCTAACGCCAACTTTTCAATACCTAACCAGTCGTTAAATTCGGTACAACCCATGTCGTGGTCAGATCCCGAGAGTTCCATCAAGATCAAAGAGCCCGCCCTCGCTCTCCATCGCGATGATCTGACCGAACTGCCCAGTCCCTTTCTGAACCATCTCGAACGCATCGATACCCCGGCAGCCAGCCGCCAACTCCTGGAGGGTGCCCTGGATGTGGGTGAATTCGAAGCCGTTCTGCAGGGGGGAGCGCCCTGGCAGTACCACGGGGCCAACATCCATCTGGGTGAATTGCCCGTGGTGGCCTTCATCAGCGGACCGGCCCAGGGACTGATTCAGGCCAGCAACGACCTCACCCTGGTCCTGGGCTACGGCGGTGAAACACGGGTGCGGCAGAAAGGCGTGCTTTGGACCTGCCGGGAGAACACCTGCCTGCTGCTGGCCCCCAAATCCAGCTGGAGTTTCGAACACACCCTGGCGAGCAACGTGGTCTTTCGGATCCCCGTGGAGACCCTTAAGCGCACCGCCATGGCGATGGGCGGTTGGCGAGAAGCGCCGCCCCAATGGCAGGAGCGCATGGAGCAATCCCATGGCTGGCAGATCCCCACCGAGACCCAGGGCCAATCGATGCAGGTGTTCCTGCGGCAGGTGATGTCGATCTCCAATGATCTTCTCGGTTTCAGTCAGACCCTGCTGGATCGGATGCATCTGGAAGACCAGATCTACCGACTCGTGGCGGCCATGCTGATCCCGGAATTACGTCAGGAATCGCCCCACAACCGCCTGCGGCAGCGCCAGGAGCATGGCCGCGACGCCTTCGATGAACTGATCGATTACATCCTCGCCAACCTGGGCGAACCCCTGAACCTCACCAATCTCGAAAATCACAGCCACTATTCGCGCCGTACCTTGCAGTACGTCTTCCGCGATCGCTTCGGCTGCACCCCCTCCCAGTGGATCCGCAAGCAGCGCCTGGAAATGGTCTACCATCGCCTGCAAAATCCCCAGCTGCGAGACTCGGTTTCTGAGATTGCCTTCGCCTGCGGATACCGCTCAATGAGTCTTTTCAGCCTTGATTTTCAACAGCACTACCACATCAAGGCCTCCCATTTATTACGTGAAGGCCTGCGCCGCACCCCCTGAAGCCATTAATAATTCGCCGCAACAGGCCTCAAACGCCGCCGCTGGATCCTTCGCCTCCCGAATCGGACGGCCGATCACCAAGGCACTGGCACCGGCCGCCAGCGCCGCCGCTGGCGTCATCACCCGCCGTTGATCGCCCAGGTCGCCGCCCCCGGGCCGAATGCCCGGGGTCACCAAGACAAAGGGCTGGGGATGGAATGCCCGTAGGGCCGCCACCTCCAAGGGAGAACAGACGGCTCCCCCCAGGCCCGCCGAAGCCGCCAGATCCGCCAGACGCCTGGCGTGGGTCGCCAGGGATTCACTGGAGCCCAGTTCGGCCTCAAACCGCGATGGATCCCAGCTGGTTAGCACCGTGACCGCCAGTAGCGTCGGCGCCTCCGCCAGGCCCGCCTCAGCCGCTCCCTGGAGCACCGCCACCTGGGCCGCCCGTAGTGCCTCGCTTCCGGCCGAGGCATGGACCGTGATCAGCTCGGCACCGGAGCGGGCCGCCGAGCGGCAGGCTCCCGCCATGGTGGCCGGAATATCGTGAAACTTGAGGTCAAGAAAAACGCGCAGACCGAGATCCCTCAGCCGGGTCACCACCTCTGGACCCGCCGCTGTGAACAGCTCCAACCCCACCTTGACCCTTCTAAGGCCGGGAATCGCCGCCACCAGGGCGAGGGCCTCGGCGGCATCGCCGCGATCGAGGGCCAGGATCAGAAGATCGGCCGGATGGGGCCCAGGGAGGGCGAGAGGGGACTGGGCCAGCACACGGCAAGGCGAGAGGACAGATTGACGTTAGAAGGCTTGCCAATCGCCATGGGGCAGCCCGAGGCGGCCCGGGGCGCCTAGGAGGTCCGGGAGTCCTCCCCCACCAGCTCCTGCACCAGGCGGGCGTGGTCGAATTGACAGCCCAGGTGGTCCCGGATCGCCAGGGCATCCCGCTCGGCATTGCCTAGGCAGCAGGTCCCCCCCGGCGAGGGGGTCACGTTGAAGCTGAGACCAGGCCTGGCCGGGATGCTCACTTCACCAAGCATCAGCCGGCGGGCCTGGCGATCGATCAGTTGGGGCCTCACCCCGCCATAGCCCTCGGCGAAGCGCAGGTCGTCGAGTTGCAGGGCCGGCACGATTTTGCGCGCATCGGCCAGAAACAGGCGCCGCCGCAGCCAGGGCACCTCGAACAACAGATTGCGCAGGATGTAGGCGCGGATATCCCCATCGCCAAACAACTGCCACAACACCGCCAACACCGCCCCATCGAGCCGCAGCACCCGCAAAAACTCCCAGAATGAGGCGGGGCGGTAGCGCTCCAACAAAGGCAACAGCAGGGCCGTGGGGCCAAAGCGAGTCTTACCCGGGCTGCGCACATCCGGATCGCCATGGAGGGCGGCGAAAGGCAGCTTGTCATTTTGCAAAGTATAAACTTTTCCGTGCAACACATCGGGAGTGAAGTAGAAGCTGCCCGCCACCGGCAGGCACGAATACTCCAGCCCATATCCCATCTTCTGAGCCAGCAACAAACTGTGGGCGCCGGCATTGACCACCACATGACGGGCCCGCAACCGGGTCGGGGGGCCCTCCCCTGCACCAGGGTCCAGCTGCACGAGGTAGTGGTCACCCTCGGGTTCGATCTGGATGACGCTGGTGGCAAGGCGCACGTCGACGACACGGTCCAGGCCCGCAACGGCGTCGTTGGCCAGCGCCACAAACGACTCCGAGAGGGCCTCGTAATCGACGGCCGTCGGCGACAACCGGATGCCGATCGCCAGTAATTCCTCCGGCCGCAGAACTCCGTCCACCAGGGCCACCTGGGGTTCCCAGGCCGCGATCTGCTGCTTCTCCAGCAGCTCCATGGCCGGGAAGTGGGGGGAGAACAGCTGGAAGCGCTCCCTCAGCAGCTCACATTCCCTCGGGCCCACGGCCAGAACCATCTTGGGGGTGCGAAACACACAGCGATCGCGGCGCCCAGGGTCGAGCAGGTCGCCATAGCGGCCGATCATCTCGGCGGTGCGTTTGACCCGCAGCGCCTTCTCCAAGGTGTAGTTGGTCTCGATGTCCCCGCAATGGATGGTCTGGCTGTTGCTGGTGGCCTTGGAATTGACCTGGGCCAGCTGGGCGTAACGCTCCACCAAGGTGATGTGGGCCAGGTCGGTGTAGCGGGCCAGGGTGAACAACAGGGCGGTGCCGCAGACACCGCCGCCCACGATCAACACATCGGTGGCCGCTTCCCTGTCGGGCGATTCGGCACAGGGGGAGGCGTCGCGTTTCAACAATGGTTGGACCTATTCCCCCCAGCATCGGCCCTAGGGGAGCCCGCCGACGCTGGCTCCAAGCCGTGACCTATGCTCGAGGAGTCAGGATTCCACAAAGTCAGGACAGTCGGGCGATTAGCACAGCGGTAGCGCACTTCCTTCACACGGAAGGGGTCACTGGTTCGAATCCAGTATCGCCCATCTCTTTTTGGTACCAGACTTAAAACCCTACGGGTTTCCGGCATACTGACAGCTCATACTTCCACATCAACCAGATCACGGTTATGGAGTGGCTCCCTTGAGCAACATTCCGGATCCCCAGCAGCCGACCCCGACGAGCGAAGGCACCCTGCCCCCGACGGAGCCGATTCCGGAACTTCAACAACTTGGAAGCACACTTGCGGCCGCAAGGCGCCAGCGTGGCATTGATCTCGATCAGTTTGCGGAGCGCTTGCGCGTCGGTGCCTCCCAGCTGAGAGCCCTGGAAACCGGCGACCATGCCCATCTGCCCGAAGGCGTGTTTGTCATTGCCCTGGCACGAAGGGTGGCCAGTGCCCTGGATGTGAACATCGACGAAGCCGTCCAGGGTCTGCGTGGCAGCCGCTTGATGGTGCGGCCCCAGCCCCGTCCATCCCTGCCATCGGCGCCACCACGCCGCAGCAAGCCCTCCCCCACCAATCCCCCGTCTGCCCGGCGGGAGGGGTCGGCTGCTGGCCCGATCAACCGCAGCAGCCAGGGCCCAGCTCCCTGGCTGTGGGCCCTGCCCCTGCTGCTCGGGGCCTTGGGGCTGGCCGCGGCCTTGGGGTACAACGCCTGGCAGCATCACTCCGCAGCGACCCTCCCGTCCGCTGACGCCGCCCTTGGTGGCCAGCCGACCGCTCCGCCCCCCCGAGCCTTTCCCGCCAAGCAGCCAGGGGCCCCAGCCACCGCCAGCACCGCCGCGGACCCACCAGCAGCACCGGCCACGTTGCGACTCAAGTCCACCGAACAGAGTTGGATTCAGGTGCGTCAGCGCGATGGCAAGGTGATTTTTGAGGGCACCTTGACGGGGGAGCAACGCTTTCCCCTAGGCCAGGGGCTTGAGGTGATGGCCGGACGCCCCCATGCCGTGCTCGCCGCCCTGGGCGATGGGCCCGCCCGACCGCTGGGTACGGTCGATGATCTGAGTTGGCACCGTTTCGGTCCCAACCCCCAGGCTGCTCCCAGTGCTGCGCCGATGCCAACACCAAAGGGCCCAACAATGGCCCCCTGAACGGACTCCCCAAGCGGATCCCCTACGCCCCAGTCTCCGGCACCTGCAGCTGCAGCCCCGTGACCTCCAACACCACAGGCCCGCACGAAAGCAGGCTCCAGCGTTCCAGGCTCAGATCGGGACGGCTGCCGTCGGCCCCCAGCCGGGGCTCCAGGGTGACCATCAGGACGCCACTGCCCTCCAGACGGACGGCCAACCGCCCAATCACCGCCTCGGGACGGCGATCAAGGGCCGCCGCCAATCGCAATAACAACGCCAGGGAGGTCACCGTTCGGCGCTCCTCGCGGCCCTCAATCAATTGCCAGGATTCATGGCGCTTCTTGGGCAGACCGCGGCGGTGGTAGCGGGCGATGGCCGCCACCATCAGGTGTTCCAGCTCCGAATACCCCAGCAATTCACCGTGCCGAATCAAATACCAGGTGTGCTTGTGGTAAGCCCCCACATTCACGTATTTGCCGCAGTCGTGCAGCTGGGCCGCCGCCCAGAGCAAGAGGCGCCCCTTGCCGTCGTCATGGTGCAACCACCCCCGGGTCTGGTCGTAAAGAGCCAGGGCCTGGGCCGCCACCCGGTCAGCTCGCTCCGGGTCAACGCCATAGTTGCGGGCCAGATGCCGCACCGTGCGCTCGCGAATCGTGCTCTGAAACGCAAAGCGATCGCCGAGCAGGTCGTTGCGCAGCATCCAGTCCACGATCAGGCCCTCCCGCAGGGCCCGGTCACACACCACCAGTTCCCGGGCCTGGAGCATCCGCATCGCGGTCTGGAGAATCAGGGCCCCAGGCACGATGATCTCGGCCCGCCGCTCGTTGATCGCCGTGAGGCCGCGCCGTTGTTCCGGCATCATGGCTTGGAGCTTGGCAATCAACTGGTCGATGCGCTCGAGGCTGAGGCGATAGCCCTGTAACTTGCGCTGCGGTTTGGAATCTTCCGCCGCCGCCAGGGAGGCCAGGGCCATGGCCGTACCGCTGGTGGCCACCATCAGCGGCTTCTCGCCGGGTCGCAGGGCCTGGCTCACCTGGGCCACGGCAGGATCCAGGGAGCCCTGGATGTAGGCCTGCAGAAAACTGCGGCGGCCGGACGGCAGGGGGTCCTGCTGGCAGAACTCCCTCTGGAGCCTCACGGCCCCAATGCGGGTGCTGGTCAGGACCCTGGCATCGGAACCATCGGCCAGGATCAGCTCGGTGGAACCCCCGCCGATATCCAGAATCAGGTGGGGCTTGTCGCCAAGGGTCATGCCGGAAAGCACCCCTAAATAGATCAGGCGGGCCTCCTCGGGACCGCTGATCAGGTCCACCGTCAGCCCCAGCTGATCGTGCAGCGCCTGAACGAACTCCCGCCCATTGGGGGCCTCGCGCACGGCACTGGTGGCGGCCGTCACAATCTGCTCCACCCCATGGCTCGCGGCCAGATCGCGGCAATGGCGCAGGGTCAAAAAGGCCCGTTCGATGGCGGCGGCACTGAGATCGCCAGTGTGGGGATCCCGCTCTCCCAGCCGGGTCGTGGACTTCTCCGCCAACACCACACTGAAGCTGCGCAGCTCGGGGTTGATGGCGGCGATCAGCAGGTGGATCGAGTTGGTGCCGATGTCAATTGCCGCCACCCGTCGCTCGCCGCTGCCAGGGAGGGGCGCCTCGGACCATGGAGCCTGCGAGGAGACCATCGGAATCGGCACCGTTGGGCGGCGTCACTTTGCCATTGAAGCGGTCAAGATGCTGCGACCTAGGGTGCCGCCACCATCGCCGGGGAACCAGCTGCCATGGCCAGGACGGCTCCAGGGCCCTTCCAGCGGATCCGCGACGGGCTCGAACTGTTGCGCTGGAACCATCCCAGCGGCAGGCTGATTCTGCTGATTCCGGCTGGCTGGGCCCTCTGGCTCAACCCGGCCTCACCGCCCTCGCTGCCCCTACTGGCCTTGATGGTGCTTGGGGGCCTGGCGGTCAGCGGTGCCGGCTGCGTTGCCAACGACCTCTGGGATCGCCGCATCGATCCCCTGGTGGAACGCACCCGCAACCGGCCCCTGGCCGACGGACGGATCGGGGTGCCGACGGCCGTTGTCCTGCTGATCGCCTGCCTGGTGGTCGCCCTGTTGGTGGTCCTGGCCCTGCCCCCCCAGGGCCGGGTTTTGGCCCTGCCCCTGGCCCTGGCGGCCCTGCCCCCCGTACTGCTCTACCCCTCCGCCAAGCGCTGGTTTGGCCTGCCCCAGCTGGTGCTGGCGTTCTGCTGGGGCTTTGCGGTGTTGATTCCCTGGGCCACCGCCAGTGGCGCCCTGAATGGTCCGGCCCTGGCCCTCACCTGGTTCGCCACCGTTTGCTGGACCTTCGGCTTCGACACGGTTTATGCCATGAGTGACCAGGAGGACGACCAACGGGTCGGAGTGCGGAGCAGTGCCCTCACCCTGGGCCGCCAGGCGCCGCTGGTGGTCGCCTGCTGCTATGGCCTGACGGCAGGGGCCTTGGCCACGGCCGCCTGGATGCGGGGCATCGCCATGCCCGAATTCTGGATCCTCTGGATCGCGGCCGCCGGGGGGATGCAACGGGAGGTGGCGATCCTGAGGCGCCCCGGTCTGCCACGGGCCGCCTACGGCGTGCATTTCACCCATCAGGTCATGCTGGGGGCCCTGCTCCTGCTGGCGCTGATCGTGCCGCAGTGATCCCCGTGCCTGCTTCGGACCCATGGCTTCTCCCCTGAGCCACCCCAGACCGCTCCGTGCCGGTGACCGGGTCCGCCTCGTGGCGGCCAGTTCGGCCCTTGCAGAGGGCGAACGGCTACAGCGGGGCATGGAGGTGCTGCGGAATTGGGGCCTGGATGTGGAAGAACGGCCCAACCTGGTGGGACGCCGCTGGGGATACCTGGCCGGCGAAGACCACCAGCGGGCCGCGGACCTCCATCCCGGTGACCCCAACAGCCAGGAAAGCTCAGCATTGTTCGCCTGTGTGCGGGGCGGCTGGGGTTCGGCGCGGCTCCTCGAACAGGACCTCCCAGACCACGACGCCTGGTTACTGGGCTTTTCGGACGTCACCTCCCTGCTGTGGGAACGGCTAGCCCGGGGGCGTGGGGGCGCCATCCATGGCCCCTTGGTCACCACCTTGGCCGCCGAACCCGCCTGGAGTCAGGAGCGTCTCAGGGCCCTGCTCTTTGGCGAGCCCCTGCCGGACCTGGTGGGGGCAGGCTGGCAAGGCGGTGTGGCCACAGGTCCCCTGCTGGCCGCCAACCTGACCGTGGCCACCCACCTGCTGGGGACCCCCCACCTGCCCGATCTGGGGGGAGCCATCCTGGTGCTCGAGGACGTGGGAGAGGCGCCCTACCGACTGGAGCGGATGTTGACCCACTGGCGGCTCTGCGGCGCCTTGCAACAATTGGCCGGCATCGGCCTCGGCAGCTTCCGCGACTGCGTTGACCACGACCGCAGCGACCAACCGGGCCACCACTATTTCAGCACCGAACAGGTGTTACGCGAGCGCACCGCCGACCTGGGCATTCCTGTGGTGGCCGAACTGCCGGTGGGACATTGGCCAGGCAATGGGGCCCTACCCCTGGGAAGCCTGGCCCGGCTGGACGGACGCACGGGGCGTCTCAGTCTTGTCGATTCCTGAGGAAATCCAGGCTGGGTAGGGGTGGCACGGTGCGAGGACTGCCATCCCGATTGCATTCATAGGTGGGAGACAGGATTTCCACATCGGCCTCGGCAAAGGCATCCTGAATCGCCGCTAACAAATCGGAGAGGGTTTCCCGGTAGGTCATGACATCCTTGACACTGGCATTGAGCTCATAACTAATATTGAAATCGTTAAGGGAGAGCTGCAGCACAAACGGCTGGGGATCGGCCGCGATGCCCGGCACCGCCAAGGCCGCCTTCAGCAGCAGCCCATGCACCTGGCGCCAAGGAACGTCGTAGCCGATGGTGATCGTGGTCGCCAACGCCACGGGTTTGGCAATTTCACGGCGCGAAAAACTGAAATTGACAATCGAAGCGCCGATCACCGTGGCGTTCGGAATACTGACCAATTCGTTACGCGGTGTCTGGATTCGAGTCACCAACAAATCGCGATCCTGAACGACGCCAATGACATCATTGATTTCGACCCGATCGCCTTCCCGGAAAGCCCGGGTATAGATCAGCATCAGCCCACTGATCACATTGGTGGCCACCGCACTGGACCCCAGGGCCGCCAACACACCAACGAACAGGCCCGCCCCCTGGAAGGCCTTGCTATCGTATCCAGGAATGTAGGGATAGGCGGTCACCAGCCCGGCCACAAAAATCCCTGCCGCCACCAAGCGGCCCGTGGGCTGGGCCCATTCCCGGTAAAAGCCTGGAAACTGCAACCGGCCACGCTCGATGGCGCCAAACCAGGCACGGCAAGCGTGCATTGCCATGCGGGTGAACAGCAAAATCAGGCCAATCGCCAGGAGATTGGGTATGGCTTCGACCACCCCCTCCAGCACGCCATCCAACACCAACCGGATATGGCCCCGCAGTCCCTCTGCTATCCCCTGGGTCGGCGGAAAAAAGCCGAGCAACAGCGGAATCATCAGGTAGCTGGCCAGCAGCAGAACCCCCCAGTGCAGGACCCTCACCACCAGGAGCAAGGCACCGCGCTCCTGCTCACTGTCCAACACCTGGCTGCCTGCCAGGCTCACCCCCCTCAACCAGGGGGTGGTCCCCCGGGCGATCCCTTGGCGCAGCCGTTGGTTGAGGAGCCCCTGGAGGCGCAGCCAGAGCAAATAGGCCGCCAGCACCAGCAAGGCCAGGGCCGTGCCCCTTAACCAGGAGGCGAGGCTGTGGGTACTGCGGTACTGGCGAACTGCGCCCCGCAGCTGGTCGCGATATAACTCGGCCAGCTCCTGGCGGCTGATGTCAAAGGCCCGGCCGGCCCGATCATCCACGGCCAGGTAGGGCTTGAAGTGGCCCGTCGCGTCGATCACCCCGACCATCGAATAAGGGGGGTCCTCCTGCACCACCAACTGCTCCGGAGCGACCGCGCCCTTCTGGGCCAGGTCCTGCAGCAACGCCGAGCCGCGGTTGGCCACCGATTCCAGGCTCTGGGCCCCCGCCACCGAACGCAGTTCAAGGATGCGCCGGCCGTCCAGGGTGATCCACTGGGAAGAGGCGGAGCGAGCCCCTGCGGAGACCCCGGGCGGCGCTGCCAGGGGAGGCGTCCCTGGGGGCGGGGGCGGCACCAGGGCGACTGCGGGGGCGGCCGAAAACCCCAGCCAGATCGCCAGCAACAGGGCGCCCAGCGCCCGGCTCCAGGCCCTGGGGAGGCCGCGATGATCCAGGTGCCAAACCGGGTCCAAAGGGCGGAGGGGGGCGCTCAAAGCAAGAAGGGCGTTCACCCCCTCAGCTTGCCGGGCCGAGGCCGATCT
>JAPLIF010000327.1 GCA_026389255.1 Cyanobacteriota bacterium | reverse complement strand
GAGAGACCGTGGCTGGCCCCGGGCCACCACAACCACACCGGCACGGCCAGCGCATACACCCCGATCCACACCGCCACGTAGTCCCGTCGTCCCCGCAGCAGCACCAACCAGGAGAGCGGCAGGAAGGCGATGGAATTGCTGATCAGATGGCCGAAGCCGCTATGGCTGAAGGGGGCCGTCAGCACCCCCAGCAGCGAACCTCCTTGCACCATCGGCAGATTCCAATGGCCGCCAAATAGCACCGCATCAACCAGTTCCTGGCCCCAGGCCAGGGCCAGGATCCCAACCGGGATCAGGGTGGTGGTACCGAGAACGGCCAGGGAACGGTCCAACCGCTGGGCGAGGGAGGGGGCCATCAAGTTGCGGAATTCTCCTAGATACTCAAGCCGATTCCAGGCGAAAAGAGCGGCCTGGCCGGGGCCCCCAGGCCCCCAGAAAACCGCCCATGGCCCATCAAGCCGCCCCACGGGAACCAGCTCGAGCCGGAGAGCAGGCCGGGGCGGCGTCATTCCCCCACGGCAGGGCCTCCGGCGCGGCGGGGATCGGCCACGCCGTAGGTGCCCCCAGGGGCGCCAGGGGCCGGCGCCACCACTTCGACGCTGTTGGCGGCCCCCAGCGCCGGCACCAGCTGCCAATGGTGGCCCTGGGCCTCCAGCCGCTGCAGGGTATCGGGGCTGAACCCTTCTTCGACGCTGAATTGGTCGGGCCAGAGCTGGCTGTGAAGTCGGGGACTAGTCACCGCCGTGGCCAGGTTGAGGCCGTAGACGATGCGGTTCAGCAGCACCTGCGCCACGGTGGTGATGATGCGACTGCCACCGGGGCTGCCCGTGGCCAACCAGGGGGTGTCGTCCCTTCGGAAAACCAGCGTGGGAGTCATGGAGCTGAGGGGCCGGCGCCCCGGCGCGATGCGGTTGGCCGGCCCCTGCACCAACCCAAAGGCATTGGCCTGGCCAGGGGCGGCGCTGAAATCATCCATTTGGTTGTTTAGCAGGAATCCACCGCCGGGCACCAGGACCCCATTGCCATAGGGAAAATTGAGGGTCGTGGTCAGGGCCACCACCCCCCCCTGGCGATCCGCCACCGACAGGTGGGTGGTATTGGTGCCTTCCCCCGGCAAGGCCGGCGCCGGGCCAAGCCGGGCCGCCGGTTGATGGCGCCGGGGATTGATCTGAAGGCGCAGGCTGTCCAGGTAGGACTTCCCCAGCAGGGCATCCACCGGAATCGCCTGCTGATCGGGATCCCCGAGGCGGGCGTTGCGGTCCCGGAAGGCCAGGTTCATGGCCTCTATCCCTAGGTGCAGGCTTGCAGCCCCGTTGTGACCGGCCGCCGCCAGGTCATAGGGCTCCAGCATTGCCAGCAATTGCAGCAGGGAGAGGCCGCCCCCAGGGGGGGGCATGGTCAGCACCGGATAACCCCGGAAACGACCCATCAACGGCGGCACCAACCGGGCCCGGTAGCGGCTGAGGTCGTCCCGCTGGATCAGCCCCCCCCGTTGCCCCATCAGCTGGAGCAGGGATGCGGCCACGGGTCCGCCGTAGAAGCCCGCGGCTCCCCCTGAGGCGATGCGCCCCAGGCTGGCCGCCAGCTGGGGCTGCTTCAGGCGCTCGCCGGGTGCCAGGGGCCGCAATCCCGATGGGCTCGGCCGAAAGAACAGGGATCGGGAGCCAGGATCGCCTTGGAGGGTGCCTCTGGAATTGAGCAGGGAGTTGCTCAATTCCAGGCTCACGGGAAAGCCCCGTTCTGCCAGGTCGATCGCCGGAGCCAGCACCTGCTGGAGGGGCAGGCGGCCGTAACACCGCTGGGCCAGCACCAGCCCGGCGACCGTCCCCGGCACGGCGGTACTGGCCAGGCTGCGGGTCGCTTTTTGGCGATCCAGCTGGCCGCCGGGAGTGAGGAACATCCCGGCGCGGGCGGCCAGGGGGGCCATCTCGCGAAAATTGACGGCCACGGCCGTGCCCAGGCCAAGTCGCCGCTCGGGATTGGCAGCCCCTTCCCCACGGACGCAGCCCCGGACCGCCGCCGGCGAGCGGCCAGGCAGCCACAACACCAGAAAGCCGCCGCCGCCGAGATTGCCCGCCTGGGGCAGGGTGACCGCCAGGGCGAAGGCACTGGCCACCGCCGCATCAAGGGCATTGCCGCCCTGCCTCAGCACGGCCCGACCGGCGGCCGAGGCCAGGGGCTCATCGCTGGCCACCATGCCACCGGAGGACCAGACCGGATGGAACCGTTGATCCCGCTCCAACAGGGGATCGGCGGGCTTGGGGAGGGGGGCACGGGCCGTGGAACTTGGCGCGACCTGGAGCAACGGGGCAGACGGAACCAGGAACACGGAGGAAGGTGACACCGTTGACGGTCTTCCGTATCGGGCCCAACCTTTTCTGTCCGTATCAATCGCTACCATTTATTAGTCGTTGACCGTAGGCGGTGTCCGGGCTCCAGCCCGCGTTCGTCCTCGGCGGAAGTAGGGGGGAGGGGCTGTCTGGCCCCATCCCGAAGCAACGCATTCCCCTCCTGCGGCCCTGCCGTCAGGCTCTCCAACGAGGTCCTTCCATGTCCATCACCACCGCCCGCCAACTGGCCCGCCAGGCCGAACAACGGCGTCGCCTGGCGCGCGAACAAGCTTTCCAGCTCCAATCCCTGCGCCGTCAGCAGCCGGTCGACTAAACCTGCGCCGACCGGCTTCGGCCGGTGGGCCGGGGCCCGGGATCCCCTAGAATCGCCCGCGAGACGAGCGGTGACACCGCAAATTCCGTCTCTCCTTCCCCTTTTCCGTTCTCCGAGAGGATCCCCCATGGCGCTCGTTCCGCTCCGGCTGCTGTTAGACCACGCCGCTGAGAACGGCTACGGCATCCCGGCCTTCAACGT
>JAPLIF010000258.1 GCA_026389255.1 Cyanobacteriota bacterium | reverse complement strand
AGCAAATTCGCACTGTTTCTCCAAGCTTCGTCAGAACAAAAGTCACCATCAGTTCAACTTACTGAAAATTGGAGCCTTTCCCTGAGATCAAGTGTGTAGCTCAACGCACCGTGAATGTAATCGCTACATAACGGCGTCTTGTCTTAGGGTCGCCTGCGCCTCCTGTCAACCTGTAGCTAGTGCGAACTATATGATTTCCTGATTCAGGCAATGGCAATCCTAGGGCTTCATTCGGAACACAGTAGCTATAGCCTCGACAGCCCAGCTTACGCCCAGCAGGCGTGATGATTGACCAGGTATAGACCTGATCACTCTGGATCCAGAGGCGCTGTCCTTTTGCCATTCCCAAAGAAAAGTTCTTTTCCCCAGTAGACACGTAGCCTGACCAAACTCCTGAGTCGGAGCCAGCAGCAAAATGAATCGGAGTTGTAGAGCTAAAAGGAGATGCAGCAGCAGTAATTCCAGTCATGGCTGCGAAAAGGAGGTTCACGTCTTGGGATGCCGATCAATAGAGACCGAGGATAGTGCATATCCAAAAATGCCTTGTAGAGAGATTCCGGAGAAGATTCTTGGTTGAAGGGAGTGGTGTTGCATAGCAGGTCCGGCTAACGCTGCACATCACCCGCCGAATCGATCCCAAAATATGCAAGGAGTTTTTGCACGGTCGGGTGCATGGGCTTGTTAGCCAGTCTCAAAAGATAGAATTAGCTTGGAAGGCCAATAGCAAACGTCATTTAATCTTGTCCCCAAACTTCTTGATCCCCAGTTTAATGCCGTCGGATGTCCGCCACCACGGAAGCTTGAAGGTGCACATCCCTTTTGTGAATACAGGACCAGGGATTGTTGGATCTTCCCAATTATCTGCTTTAGAAAGCGAGCTACTGTAGACACCTGGGCATATGCGAGAAAGCATGGGTACTGGGCGTGGCTTGCAGTTCAAGCAGACAACATATGGGGCCTGAGACTTGTCATTGCTTTTAAAATATGTCTGTGCATCTTCGGTGGACCGAAAAAGCAAGCAATTCCATTGCCCTGGCTTTTGCCGGCCATATGTACAGGCTGCCCCCCTTGGCTTAAACCCAGGCACCAGATCTGGCTGAGAAGCTTTATAGAAACTAAGCTTTTTGAAGCCTATTGGCCTAGGCGAGCTTCGATCAGTGGATTTAAAGTCGCCCGGTTTAACGTACAGGAACTCGCCACCCTCTATACCTCCAGGGATATGAATATAGCCCACTTGCGGTTCCGTGTAATCCTGATATCCCATGGGTGCAAGAAGTGGAGTCGATTCCATGTACGAACGAAGCTTCTCCTCCTGGCTGGACTGTGCGTTACATGAAGCAGCCAACAACAAAGATGCCAGGCTGGCAAGAGTAATTACGAGCGAGGAGGATAGAGTTGATTTCATTTGGCAAGAGGATGAAGCGCATCTCTGTTGTTTCATGTGTGTAAATGGCTAACGCTCCAGATCAGAAGCGGGCAATTTCGCTGAGCTTTGAAAGCGACTTCTGGTCCCGTCTTCTGAATCTGAATGTTGTACGGGGCTCATGGTTGCGGCAAAACGACAGCTTTGAGCTTCCAGTCCGCAAAGCCTTGGCGATTGAATAAAAGCTTTGTCTTCTTGCCGTCATCTGCGGTTGCAGTAAGCTGAAACTTTTCCAATCCTTCATATCCCATTGAAGTCTTTTCCAAAGCCTTATCGAATTCCCGTTTTCTGTCAACTAAGTTTTTAGCAGTCTGGTCTTGACTGGCGCCACTCTGCTCAGTTGCGCTTGATTCAAGAATTGTCTTCATGCCTGAAGGAGTGACATACGTATCAACCATTGAGTTGACCATTGGAGTAATCATTGCCACGGCAAACCCCGAAAATGGGTTGGCAGCCATTTCGGGATTATTCTGCAAGCTTTTGAGCATCATTACTCCAAGCTGCGCCTTAAGATCTGCCTGGAGGGCTGGGTAGTCGATATATTTATTCACTTGGTCAGCATTTTTGGATAGGAAGCCACTTCTAAGGCCCTGAATCGCAAGAAAGGGGCTTGCAAAATAAAATCCTCCAGCAATGGCGGCAGAACCAAATACGGCGACTATTGCAATTCGCTTGAGCTTTGAGTCCACGAAATAGATGCACCATTTCTTCATTTATAGATCTAGGATGCTGATCTGTCAAGCCACGATTCGAAGGCTGCTTCTGCTGAGTCTAAGCCAATACAGGTGCTGGATGTACTCATGGCTATCCGTACAACTCTTTATTGGTAGGTTCCGAGAACAAGAGCCTGCCGGCCGTCCCCTTCCGAGAACCACTGAGGCATCCAGTGGGCCATGCGCTGCAACTCCTTGTCCTGCAACGGATCTTCCAGAACGCTCTACCAAGCTAGCCGTGGTTCACGGGTCCGAGAACCAACTGTTCGGCCGGTTACAGAATGTCGGCTGGGCTTCGTACCCCGAGTGGACCACGGTTGAGCACATGCGTGTAGATCATGGTGGTGCTTACATCCTTGTGGCCGAGTAGCTCCTGGATGGTGCGGATGTCCTGGCCCCGTTCCAGCAGGTGTGTCGCGAACGAATGGCGGAAGGTGTGGCAGCTGGCCGCCTTCGTCACACCGGCCTCGAGGACAGCCCACTTCACCGCCTTCTGCACCACGCTCGGATCAAGATGGTGGCGGCCCTGAGCACCGGATTCCCTGTCGCGCCAGCGGTTCTGCTGGGGGAATACCCATTGCCAGGCCCACTCCCGGTTGGCGTTGGGGTACTTCCGGGCCAGGGCATACGGCAATAACACCCGGCCCCAACCCGCAGCCAGGTCACCTTGGTGCAAGCTTCGCACCCTGATCAGATGCTCCTGCAACCTGGGGGCCAGGCTCTGCGGCAACAGTGTCAGTCGGTCCTTGCCGCCATTGCCATCACGCACGGTGAGTTCATGCCGCTGGAAATCCAGATCCTTGATCCGCAGCCGCAGGGCCTCCATCAGGCGTAGACCGCTGCATTGTCCCGTGTCAATCAGGTTGACGGGTGGCGTCAATCTGGTTGACCGGTAGAGGTGGTTGTTTTAGGCCCACTGGAGCCTGAGATTGCAGCGGGGATCGGGATCGTGACCAGGCTGTCGTCAGGCGTCAATCAGGTTGTCCTTCCGGCGTCGACCTCAACGCGGGTGGGCCAGTTTTCATGTCGCCGCCGTGCTTCTGGTGCGCTGGGGTGCTGCTTCCGTTGATCGTGACGGCTATGACGCTCGCGTCAATTACGTTGGCGGGTCACTGGATTCGCTGGAAACCCTTGCAGCCGCTTGCTTCTGCCGGTAGCTCTCGCCTTTGATGCCAACGATGTGGCAGTGGTGCACCAGCCGGTCCACCGCAGCTACGGTCATTGATCCGCTTGGAAAAATCGTGTCCCACTCGCGGAATGGCTGGTTGGAGGTCACCAGCAGCGAGCGGCGCTCGTAGCGATGGCAGATCAGTTCAAACAGGACTGAGGTCTCCAGCTCGCTGCGGCGCACATAGCTGATGTCGTCGATCACCAGCAGGGCGTAGCGATCCATCTTCTGGATCATGGCCGGCAGCTCGTAGCTGGCCTTGGCCTTCTGCAGCAGCTGCACCAGGGCGGTGGCCGGGAAGAATCGGCAGGCCTGGTCCTGCTCGATCATCGCCATCGTGATGGCGATGGCCAGGTGGGTCTTGCCCACGCCACTGGGACCAAACAGCAGAAGGTTCTCGGCCTGCACCAGCCAGGTGTGGCTGCGGGCCAGCACCTGCAACTCCTGCCAGTGCTTGGGCTCGAGGTGCTCGTGATCAAAGCCATCAAGGCCCTTCTGCCAGGGCAGGTGGGCCTCCCGCAGCAGCCTTTGGCGCCGTGCGATCTGGCGGTGGTCGACCTCCTGCTCACACAAGGCGTAGAGAAACTGGCCAGGGCTCCAACCCTCGGCCTCAGCCTGCTGGGAGAGCGGCTGCCAGTGGCTGCGAAAGCGGGCGAGTTTCAGTTGTTTGAGCAGCAGCGGCAAGGCTGCTTCCACCGCCTGAGAGCGGGGCACCGGGGAGGAGGTGGTCATAGGAGGCAAGTAGGTGTTGGGAAATAACGGGATCAGGCAGGGAACTGCGGCGCGGCGGTACCCGGAAGCGCTGTTGCAGGAGCGAGAGCGACAGGGACTGCCGCTGCTGGGCTTGCTGCAGAAAGGCGAGCACGAGCTCAAATGAGGCCACCCGCACTGCGACGTACAGCGCCTCGACCATCAAGCGGGCTGCGGCGTCGCGGTCACCGCCAGTGAGTAGGTGTTGCCAGAAGTCCCACCAGCGCTGATCCGGGAAGAGGTGACGCTGGTAGCGGCAATGGAGCAGGGCCCTGGGCTTGGCGCGCAGGCCATCGATCAGGTGCTCCAGATCGATGCACCAGGCCCTCGGGCCATGGCTGCCGCTGCCATAGGCGCGGGGCAGCTGGCAAACCCAGTCGCTGCCCAGATACACAATCAGCCGGTCATGGTGCAGCCGCACCGTGACCTGGCGGCTAATCAGGGTTGGCGGCACCGAGTAGACAACCTGCCGCACCTCGATCGTGCTGGTGCTCCGCACCCGCACCGTGAGCAGCTCGTAGTCGGCAAAGCGAAAAGCGGGCAGTGGTGTCAACCGTTCGAGTTCCTGCTCGTGGCGCCGCTGCCGGGGGGCGTTGAGGGCGCTAAACACCTCGGCCAGCAACTCGCCGTACTCGGCTGCCTCCTCGAAATCGCAGCTGCCGCGCAGCAGCAGCTTCTGCTCCAGGCGCCGTTTCACATGGCCGTGCGGGGCCTCGACGATGCCGTTCTCATGGGCCACCCCCCGGTTGTTCCGGCTGGGGGAGAGCCCGTAATGGGCGCAGAGGCCCTGATAGCGAGGTGTGATGTCGAGGGCATAGCTGCCGTCGCGGTTGCGGCTGGCGGCCGAGAGCCGATCGGTGCGTAGCTCTCTGGGCACACCACCACAGGCACTCAGGGCGTTCTGCAGCCCCTCTGAGAGGGCGACAAAGCTTTCACCGCCGTGGATGACCTGGCCGTAGGCCCAGCCGCTCCAGGCCAGGCGGTAGTGGAACAGCAGATGCGGAAACGGCTCTCCCCGCAGGGTGATCGTCACCCGCTTGACCTTGGTGAAATCGCAGAAACCGATCTCGCCGGGCTGGTAGGCCAGCGGAAACATCACCTCCGGCGTCGGGCCATGCAGAGACTTCCAGTGCTGCACCCGCCGCTGCAGGGTGCGTTTCAGTGAACTCCAGTCCTGATCTGGCTTTTGCTCCTGCAGGTGCTCCAGCAAGGTGGTGGGCGTCAGGGCTGGATGCCGCTCCAGTAGAGGCACCAGCAACGGCTCCCACACCCCAGCCAGAGGATCTGGTCGGCGCCTGCTGCGGGGCTTGGCAGCTTTCGGTTGGAGGCGACCTGAGTCGATCCGGTGAGCACTGCTCACCGAGATGCCCGCCGCTGCGGCAGCCACCTCCTGGCGGCTGCCGGCTCGTCTTTTGGTCATGTAGAGCGCAATCTGTTGGGCTGTGAGGGGAGCAGGCATGGCCCGGTGCCCTACGCATGGCAACCGGATTCAGCGCGGCCCCTCAAGAGCGGTCAACCTGTTTGGCGCGACCCCTCAACCAGATTGTCGTCGGACAGCGGCCAACGCCTGATTTTGGGTGGAAGCGCTCACCTGTTTCTCGACCGCAAGATGGCTCAGAAAAGCGTTGACCTCATGGCTTCCCATTTCTCGGGGATGGCGCAGGCCATGAAAGTGCAGAAACCGCCGCAGCCATTGCTCATAGGTCTTCACCGTGCGGCGGGCGTAATGGCGGGTCTGAAGTAGCTCGCGATACCTCTGGATCAGGCCGGGGGGCTTGGTTTCCAGTGTCATCCGATCCCAACGGCGAGTTCGTGCTTCCAGGGTTCCCATGTCCCGCCCCAACTACCAATGGAGGCCCCTCCCTGCAGGTGCCTCAATCCATGCCCCCGCAGGACCTCCCTCCCGGCCTCTACGACCACCCCCTCAGCGAGGCCGAGCACCAGGTCCTCTCCTCCCAGCTGGCCTCCCTCCACCAGCTGGAGCCGCTCGATCCCGCCGAGGCTCCCCAGCGGCTGGCCCGCTACCTGCGCCAGCTCAGTGAAATCGCCCTGGCGTCATTGCCGCAGGCCAAGGGTTCAGTCTCTTGCGCCCCTGCTACCGAGTTCACCGCCCCCGGTGCTGACGCGGACATTCAGATCAGCGTCGACTACAACAGAAGCAAGCCCAACCCATGAGCCATGGCCTTCTGGTGGGTCAACCACAAGCAGACCTACCGCCAGGAGACGGACGGCGGCTACGTGTGGTCTCCGAAAACCAATGCCAACGGCGCCCGCAATGTGAGCTACGACAACCTCACCCGCTGTGTGCGAGTGGAGGTGGTGTTCAGTTATGCCAACGGCCGCATCAGTCAGATCGGGATGGTGGAAGCGGCGGCTGTAACGGCGCCGAAGCCCCCTGAGTTCGGTGCGGCTGGCGACAACTGGAGCCAGGAGGGCTGGCTGGTGCGGGTGAACTGGGGGCCTCTGCGGCAGCCGCTGGTGCCGCAGACCTTCTTTGAACTGATCCAGCCGCTCTTGCCCGAGCGTCACAGTCCGATCAGCACGGTTTCGGGGCGGGGCAACCAGGGCACCTACCTCGCGGGGCTGAGCGAGCTGCTGGGCCAGCTTCTGCTGAGATTGATCGAGGAGCACGCCGACCCGGCGGTGCGTGTGCAGTTGGTGGTCCTCGTTGAGGAGGGCGATTACACCGTCTCCTTGCTCGACGACATGCAGCGGCTTCGGGACGTGCCAAGTAGCACGGAGCGCGACGCGCTCACCAAGGCGCGACTGGGGCAGGGCTTGTTCCGCCATCGGGTGGTGGAGATCGAACCCGCCTGCAGGGTGACCGGCTTGTCACGCCAACAGTTTCTGGTTGCGAGTCATATCAAACCCTGGCGCGATTGTGATAACCAGGAACGCCTGAGCGGTGCTAATGGGCTGCTGCTGTCGCCCCATGTGGACAAACTGTTCGATCGACATTGGATCAGTTTCGATGCCGGCGGACACCTGCTTTGTGAGCACGAGGCCGCCCGTGAGGCGCTGCGCTGCTGGGGAATCGAGGGCGCCAATCTGATCCGACCGTTCAGCAGAGACCAGGAGCAGTATTTGCAGGCTCATCGCCAAGTGCTGCGGCGCTAACCGGGTTCCGGCAGGAAGCGCCGGATGAAGGTGGCCAATGGCACGGCCCCGCAGCGGGGAATCCAGCTTTGGCTGCCTGGCAGACGGCGCCAGGCTTGCACCTGAAGCTGTGCGGATGGGCAGTTCAGGAACTCCACCCAGTAGCGGTACTCCGCATCGGCGGCAGCGTCTGGTGTTGCCAGGGGAATGCAGCCGGTCTGACTGTTCTGGAAGCAGACAGGGAGATTGTCAGGCCGTGTACAGACCTGCAAGGCGGCCTTGAGCCTCCAGGCCGCGCCGGTTGGGTAGCCATCGTGGTGCAGGTATAAATGGAGTTCGGGCATGCCAGGGAAGCCGGCAAAGCTATAGACGGCACGGGTAGCCAATGCGATTGATCAGTGCTCTTTTGCAGTGCCACCGCTGTATCAGCTTGCGTCTTGAGTCCTCCTAGTCGCCCGCCTCCGCGACCTGAACAGGCCGCAAGCGACTTTCGTCCTGGGCACTTCAATTTGCGCCCGCCGATCTTCGCCAGGCCGCCCTGCGCCGCCTGCAGTCCGGCGACCTGCAGATCCTCTTCGCCGTGGACCTGTTCAACGAAGGGCTCGACATCCCCGCGATCGACACCGTGCTGCTCTTGCGGCCCACCGAGAGCGCGGTGGTGTTCCTGCAGCAGCTCGGCCGGGGCCTGCGGCTCTCGCCCGACACCGGCAAGAGCTGCCTCACCGTTTTGGACTTCATTGGCCAGCAGCACCGGCGTTTTCGCTTTGA
>JAPLIF010000133.1 GCA_026389255.1 Cyanobacteriota bacterium | reverse complement strand
CAGACGATGGCCAACATCCGCCAGAACCTGTTCTTCGCCTTCGCCTACAACGTCGCCGGCATTCCCATCGCCGCCGGCCTGTTCTTCCCCCTCACCGGCTGGTTGCTGAACCCGATGATCGCCGGAGCCGCCATGGCCTTCAGCTCCGTCTCGGTGGTGACCAATGCCCTGCGCCTACGCCGTTACCACCCTGCCCCTTTGCCCTCTACCAGCCGATGACTTGCTGCACCTTGGCCTTGGCGGCCACCGTTCCCCTTTGGCGCACGATCGACCAACCCCCGGCCCTGAAACTGCTGGTGGCATCAATCGGCCTGGCCTTCATCGTTGGCGAACTCTGGTGGTTCCTCGCCCCCCATGGTTCTGGGGTGGAGGCCCGCCAGGGATCGGATGGCCGCCAGGAAGTGACCATTACGGTGGACGGTGGCTACGATCCGCCGCGGATTCGGGTGGTGGCGGGCCAGCCCCTGCGTTTGACCTTCCACAGAATCGACCCCAGCAGCTGCGTGGCCCAGGTCATCTTTCCCGATTTCCAAAGGAGCCTGGATCTGCCCCTCGAGGCCTCCACCAGTATTGATTTACTGCCGGCGCAGCCGGGGCTCTACCCCTTCCACTGCGGCATGAACATGGTGCGCGGGATGTTGGACGTGGTGGCTGCCTAGCCCTTGGCTAGCCCTTAGCGATGGGCGCTTGCAGCTCACGCCGGAGCAGAAAATAGAGATGTTGGGGATCTTTGTAGTGTTGGGGCAGGGAATGGTGCAGGGTGGTGAGGCGATGCCAGCAGACACTGCGCTGGATCGACGCCATCGTTTTCTCCTCGCGAATCAAGATCCGCAGCGCCTTGCAGTACATGGGGTAACTGGCTTCCAGCTCTCCGATCGTCAATTGGGCGTTGAAGGTGGTCTGGCTCATGGCCGTTGGCATCGTTGATGCCCCCCCATTCTCCATCGCCAGGCCCCTAGGGCGATGCCCCCATATGGGGGCAAAAGGGGGGGGATTCAGGCCGAAGTTGGGGTAACGGCGTAGCGGGTCTGCAGCAGGGTGCAGGCTCCTGGTTCCACCACCAGCCTGCGGTCACCGCTGATCAGGGCCTGGCGCGGGCCGGTCCAGGGCTCCAGGCAGACCATCGCCCGGGGGGGCTCGGTCCAGATCACCACCAGGTCGAGGGGGTGGCTGAGCTGGAGCTCCAGGGTGCGGCCTGCGGCCCCATCCAGCAATCGCACCGGCCCGGTAGGCCTGACCAGCAGGTCGATGCCCTCGGCCAACCGGTCCATCTGCGGGGCGGTCGGGGCCTCCGCCATGGTCAGGTGGTTGAGGCAGCTGGCGGGCAGGCCTTCAAAGCGCACGCCGTCGAGGCTGGAGATATTGAAGTAGGGGTGCAGGCCAAAGCTGAAGGGCATCGGCTGATCGCCCCGGTTCTCTACCCGGGTGCTGATGTCCAGGGCCCCTGGGGCCAGCCGGACCTCCATGGTCAGACAGAAAGGGAAGGGGTAGGCCGCCAGGGTCTCGGGGCTGTCGGTGAGCTCCAGCTCAACGCCGCGACCATCGGCCAGGGGGCGCATCTGCCAGGGAAGCTGACGGGCAAACCCGTGCTGGCCGAGGCTGAAATCGCCCTGGGGCAAGGGCAAGCGGTTGTCGGGCAAGCCACCGGTGATCGGAAACAACACCGGAAAGCCGCCCCGCACCGACTGGCTGGGATCCAGAAAGCGCGCTTCATCGAGATACACCACCTCGTGGCTGCCCGAGCGCCAGCCGCTGATCAGGCCGCCCCGTTCGGGCACAACCCGGAAGAGATCACCGCTGGCTTCATCGCTGAACTCCCAGTGGGGATAGGGGGTATCACGCTGCAGGAGAGCCATGGTGGGGGGGCAAAGGGTGCGGGGAACGGCGGGGCGAAGCGACCTGATGGGCGCCTTCAGTCGTCGTAGACCCGGCAGTTGACGTCGGAGGGATTGAGATCACAGAACACCTCGAAGGGGGAAGGGGCGTCGGACTCTTCGGGGTGACGCAGCTGAAACTCCTCCAGTTCCTTGATCTGCTGTTCGATCTTGCGGGCAATGGCCAGGTCGTTCTTGCTTTGGGCTGCGGCAAGCGATTGGCGATAGGCATCTAGCTGGTCTGCAATCGAAGCCATGGCACACCCCCCGATCGGGGGCTTGGATCAGCGGCGCGAATTTAGCCCTCAGGGGGCGAGAGAAG
>JAPLIF010000139.1 GCA_026389255.1 Cyanobacteriota bacterium | reverse complement strand
CCAGTGCCTTGATCTGCAGAGCGGCGGGAATCAGGCCGGACTTGAACTGCCACAGCATCCAGATCCCGGCCACCATCAGCAGGGCCGACACCACCAGACGCCAGAAGCAATGCCAGCGGCTCAGCCGGGCGGAACGGCTGAGGTTGTTGAACCAGCCCATGATCCCGGCCACCAAGAAGCCTACGGCCACCATCACGGTGACCCAGGCGGAGGCGATCATCGGAAAACTCAGGGCCAGCACCCCAAGCACGATCATCATGATTCCCTCGGCCTGGGTGAATCCCTTAAGACGGCCTGCTTCTAGGGCCAGGCGATCGAGGGCTGTCGAGGTTCGCAGAGCTTCGTGATGCGGGGGCAGGGAGGCGCCGGAGGTCATAGGGAAAGCAAGGGGAGCACCCTGAAAGGCTAGAAGCCTTGCTGGGAAATGGTCCTTTTGGCCCCAAGTGACTCAGACTTGTTTACAGCGATTTTGTGCATTTCGGCATTTCCGCCTCAGCGGATGTCCCTCAGGTGATGACGGTTGGCCTGGCCATTCCCGTGCGCGCACGGATTTCGGCTAGGTCGTCAATGGCATAGATCAGGTCGGCCAGGGCCTGTTGGGGATCCTGATCAAGGTCGCCACCCGGGGCGACATAACGTTCCAGATACAGCCGCAATGTCGCCCCCTGGGTACCCGTGCCTGAGAGACGGAGGACCACCCGGCTACCGTCATTGAGCAGCAGCCGCAGGCCCTGGCCACCGCTCACGGAGCCATCCACCGGATCGACGTAGCTGAAGTCATCGGCGGTGGCGATGGTCCGACCCGCCAGGTTCTGGCCTTGCAAACTTGGGAGCTGGTCCCGCACCCTGCCATAGAGCCCTTCGGCCGCCTGGCTGGCGATGGCCTCGTAGTCGTGGCGAGAGTAGTAGTGGCGGCCAAAGCGATTCCAATGGCCGGCCATCACCTCGGCCACGCTGCAGCTGCGCACGGCCAGGATCTGGAGCCAGAAGAGAACGGCCCAGAGACCGTCTTTTTCGCGGATGTGATTGCTGCCCGTGCCGAAACTTTCTTCGCCGCAGAGGGTGATGCGGCCTGCATCGAGCAGGTTGCCAAAGAATTTCCAGCCCGTTGGTGTTTCAAAGCAGGCGATTCCCAGTTCCTTGGCCACCACGTCGGCCGCCGCGCTGGTGGGCATGGAGCGAGCCACCCCCGCCAGTCCGCCGGCGTAACCCGGCGCCAGGGTGGCGTTGGCCGTCAGCACCGCCAGGCTGTCGCTGGGATTGACGAAGCAGGCCCGCCCCAAAATCATGTTGCGGTCTCCGTCGCCATCGCAGGCGGCGCCGAAGTCGTAGGCGTTGCCCCGGAGCAGCAGGTCGGCCAGGTCATGGGCGTAGGTGAGATTCGGATCGGGGTGACCGCCGCCAAAATCCTCCAGGGGCACGCCATGACGGACGGTGCCGGCGGGGGCCCCGAGCAATTCTTCGAAGACGCGGATCGCATAGGGCCCGGTGACCGCATGCATGGCATCAAAGGCCAGACGGAAGTTGCTGCGCAGCAGCGCCGCGATGCGATCAAAGTCGAAGAGCTGTTGCATCAGGGCGACATAGTCTTCGACCCCATCAATGACTTCGACCTGCATGGGGCCCAGGTCAAAGGTGCCGATGACATCGAGTCCCGGCGCGATCCCAGGGCTGATGCGGTAACCGTCCAGCACTTGGGTGGCGGCATAGATGGCATCGGTGAGAGATTCGGGTGCCGGCCCCCCGTTGGCCCCATTCACCTTGACGCCGAAGTCGCCCTCCGGACCGCCGGGATTGTGGCTGGCCGAAAGGATGATGCCGCCGATGGCGCCCCGTTGGCGGATCAGGTGGGAGGCGGCCGGTGTGGAGAGGATGCCTCACTCGGTGGTCACCACTCGGGCCACCCCATGGGCGGCGGCCATGCGGGCGATGGTGCCGATCGCCTCTTTGTTGCCGAAGCGTCCATCGCCCCCCAGCACCAGGGTGCCTCCGGCAACACCGGGCAGGACCCGCAATATCGCTTCGATGAAACTTTCGAGGTAGTGGGGGGTCTGGAATTGGCGACTACTTTTGCGCAGGCCCGAGGTGCCCGGTTTCTGGTCGCTGAACGGCTGGCTGAGGACGACCCGGAGCACAGGGTTGTCGCTGGGGCTGGGGCTCATGGGGACCCGATCGGGGCGGCGATTGGCAGGAGCAAATTAACCCTGCACTGCCAACAGGGCCCTACGGGCCGAGCCAGGCCGTGGTCAACGCCCCGCAACCCCGCCAGTTGGGCAGCGGTCCTTCCGCTGGGCTGGGGTTTGGGCGACGAACTTAAGGTCTGATGATCACTGGATCGCAATGACGATGACTGGCTTGACTCGGCGGACGTTCTCTTTGCGTCGGTTTGGCTTTTCCTTGTTGGCTTTTTTGGCCTTCGTTCTGACCAGCTTCGCCCCTTTCGCCTTTTCTGCCGCCAAGGCGGCCATTCCCTATCCCCAGGCGGTGAGTGAATCCCGCAAGGCGGCCCAGGCCGTCCTCGACCATGCCGGCGCCGAAACCTGCCTGCGCGGCAAACTCACCAAGGTGCTGCTGCGGCTCTCGGCCAGCTGTGAAGCGGCCGCCGAACGCAATGCCCTCTGCACCTTGGCGGATAAGGCCATTGTGGTGACTCCCATGAGCCTCACGTTCATGGAGGACACCGCCCACCAGCTGCTTGATCTGACAGCGTCTGAACAGAGCGCCAGTCTCGCCAAGCCCTAGGCAGCAGCTCTTCAAGGAGCGGTTGGTTCAATCAGTCGCAACCCACCGCCACCCTGGCCCTGTTTTTCCTGCTTGGCGTCGGTTTTGGCCTTGGGCTGTTGACGGCAGAAAACGGTGACATCGTTGGCGGCCGCATCAATGGGGTCCCGTCGTTCAAAACTGTTGCTTGGCGCCGCGACGGCTTTTTGGCGGATCTTCCAAAGCACGTCCTTGCAGCTGGCGGGTAGCCGGGGATGATCCAGCAGGGGATCGGCCTGGAGCCGGGCCTGCTCGCAACTGCTGGCCGTGTTATCGCGCCCGCAGGCGTAGGTGGTCAGTTGCAGCGTGCGAAAGACCTCCGGCGGCGGGAAGCCCTCAGGGAGAGGGTCAGAGCGGGTTGGGCCCGCCATGAGCAGGGCGCCCAGCAGGCTGGCCGCCAACAGGGACCCCTCTGCCAAGCGCTGGTTCAGGGGACGGGGAGGGACACGCACCAGGGCCGATCCAGAATTACTCCATCATGGGTCCCCTGGCCTTGAACCAAGGGGCAGACCCTGCCGGAGCTGGCGCTGGCGGCCCAACCAGATCTGGGTCATCAAGGGGCGGAACAAGGCGGGTTGCGCCGCCAGAAGCTGGCGCAGCCAGCCTTGGCTGCGCAGGAGTTCGCCGCTGCTGGATTCGGCGGCCTGCAGGGCCTGGATGCGGCGCAGTTCGGGCTGTCGGCGGCGCTCGATCCCTGGCAAGGCCGCATCCAGAGCAGGGGCCCCCCCTTGGCGCAGGGCGGGCAGCAATTCTTCGGCGGCCACGACCGCATCCCGAAGGGCCATGTTGAGACCCTGGGCCCGCACCGGGCTGAGGGGATGCCAGGGGCGCCGCACTGGTCTGGGCCAGGCGCTCCAACCATTCCCCAGGGCTGAGATCCAGGCCATCCCCCGGTCGGCAGAGCCAGCCCAGGCGCAGGTTCTGGTCGGTGGCGGTTTCGAACAGGGCGAATCCATTCCCGGCCCCCAGCACCGTCAGGAAGGTGCCTCCCAGCCAGTCCCGAATCTCCGCTACGGCCTCCGCTGCCAGCAGAAACCAGAGCACTTCGTGCTGGGGGGAAGCGAGTTGCAGGGGTAATCCCGCCGCCTCTCTCAGCAGCGAGGACCTGCCGTCGCAGGCCACTACCAGGTCGGCGGCCAGGCTTTCGCCATGGGCCAGGGTCACCCCGCCAATGCGGGACCCTTCCCGCCGGAGTCCCGTGACCCTGACGCCCTGGCGTCGCTCAAAGCAAGGGTTTTCACTGGCTTGGGCCAAGAGGGTGGCGAGTAGTTCTTCCTGGGCCACCAGGGTGCAGGCGGGTCCAGGACCGATGGGTTCAGGCACCTCCAACAGGGGGTGGCCTTCCACCAGCACCCGCCACCCCTTGAGACAGCGCTGGGGCACCGTGGCGGGCAGGCAGGGGAAGCCCAGCTGCCCTAGGGCTTCAAAGCCGCTGGGCATGAGGGCCTCCCCCCGCAAGGGGGACGACAGGCGGGGTTCAGCCTCCACCAGGGTGACCTTGATCCCGGCGCGGGCTAGAAGCAGGCTGATGGCACAGCCAGCTGGACCGGCGCCCACCACCAGGACAGATGCTGGGGCGACAGGGAGGCTCAGGAGCCGGCGCCGGTGGTCGGCTTGTTCGATTCTTGAGGTTGGCCACTGTTGACCCCCAACAGGGAGTCTTTCTTCTGCAGCAGATAATCCATGAGTTCTTGCTGCAGGGTCAGCAACTCAGTGGTGCAGCCACGAAAAGCGGCGCGATGGCGGATCTCATCGTGACGGGTGCGCAAATCGCGCAGCATCAGATTGATGGCGTCGAGGTGGGGCGTAACGATTCTGTTGTCGCCCTGGGCTGGGGACACCGGGTCCATCGAACTACGGTCAGGCTTGGGAATTGATGCTACGGGTCGCCGGGTCGTCCAACCTGGCCGCCTCCGCTTCTGTTTTTGAATCCACTGATGGGGCCTGCTGCGAAGGGGACTGGTCGATGGCATGGCCGCTGCCGCAGGACCGCCTGGCCCGCTCCCTTCCCCGCCGCAACCGGGCGGTTTCGCCCAGTTCGGCCCCCCGCCAGAGGCGGTCCATCTCGGCTTCAAAGTGGCGCGCCAATAGGGGGGAATCAACCATGAGCAGGGTCTCGTCATTCTTGTAGGCCGCCGAGGGACTCCAGTTGAAGCTGCCGGTGATCACCCGTTCGCCATCGAGCACGGCGAACTTGTGATGCAGTTTGTCCCCCCGGGGCAGCCTTGGGGTGCCCACCCCCTGCAAGGGCTGGCTCCAGATGCGGTTGCCCGCCTCTAACCGGCAGCGGCGATCGGGCAGGCCAATGCCCATCAGGTCCAGGACTTCACTGAAGGGGCGATTGGCGAAGCCGGGATCCGCCAGCACCCGGATGGGGACCCCGCGGGCGTGCAGCTGGGCCAGCGCATCGGCGAGATTCTGGGCCGAAAAGACAAACAAGCTCATGTCCAGGCGGGATCGCACGCCTTGCAATTGGCTGGCCAGCCATTGCAGTCCGTTGTGGGGATCGCTGCGGTGGTGGGGCGCGAAGAGCACCTGCACGCTGGTGTTCCCTACGCGCACCTGTTGGGGCACCGATGCCTTCTTGTCCAGGCCAAAATGGCTATCCGGCGCTCCACCGGGTCCGTCGCCCCAGAGCTCGGCGAACTGGGCCGCAAACTGGGTCGCCAGTTCCGGGCTTTCGAAGCGCAGCAAATGGTTGACGTTGCCCCGGGTCCTGGGGTCATCGGCATCGCCATGGATGCAGGAGGCCGTGAAATTGGCGGAGCCCGTGACCACGACGCGGCGATCGGCCACCAGGAACTTGTGGTGCATCAGGCCACTGCCGCTGCTGCCATCGGCGGTGTCATCGATCATGGGCACCCCCGCCTGCCGCAGCAGCAGCACCGCGTCAGGTCCCCCCAGGGCCTGGAGCTGGGTCTGGCGCAGGCGCTGGTGCGGCGAGAGATCGACGGGATGTTGTTCGCTCCAGGGGGTGCTGTAGTTGTTATCGAGCACCACCTTCACCCTGACTCCCTGGCGGTGGCGGTTCACCAGGGCTTCGGCGATGGAGGGTAGGGAAAGTTCCTGAACCGCCACGAGAATCTCGCTGTTCGCTTCGTTGATGGCCCGCAGCACCATGGCCTCCAGGTCATCGCCCTGGCGCCAACGTCCGGTTAGGGGGCTTCGGTATTGGTGTTCACTTTGGTGGTTGAAGCCAATCTCAATGCCGGCGGGTAAGGGCAGGGATGGGCTGGTATTTCCTTCACGGGCGGCGGGTGCAGGCCCGCAGCCGCCACAGAAAAGGCCACTCAATGCGGCTGAAATCAATACGGCTGGGTTCCACGAAAACCAAGCAACGAAGCGCGGCACAAGGTTGACAAAGAGAATCCTTAAGGGTTCCCAGCCGCCGTCACTCCGTTAGAACCATTCTTGAAAACTTTGGCCGGAGGGATTGCTGTTGTCTTCGGGCGTTGTGCGCCGAAACTTCAGGATGATGCTGCGCTTTTGTTCTCCGTCGGCGGCACAGGCTTCAATCGGATAGAGCTGTTGGCCGTCCCGGAAGGGCACCTGAATGCGGAAGGTGCCATCGGCTGAGAGGGGCACCTCTTCGCCGCCGATGGAGAGCCGGGCCTGGGGATCGGTGGCGCCATAAACGATCAGTTCGGCGTCGGCCACCAGCCAGAAGGCGCGGGACCGAGCCGGGACACCACCTTGGCCCGACTCCTGGCGTCCGGAGGCCCAGAGGCCCAGTCCTGAGGCATGCAGGGGTGCGTCAACGGCGGCGGAATCGGAATCGAGGCCGTACTCATGGAAGGCCTCGGAGCCGCGGCCGAGGCGGCGCCAGTTGGACGTGGCGCTCTGGTAGAGGCGTTCGTGCAGACCGGAGTTGGCGACGTCGCTGGCCTCGGGGTAGGGGCTGGTTGGTTCGGGCAGGGGAGTGGGGGGTGACTCGAGGGAGAAGGGCACGAACTGATCGAGGATCTGCTCGCTGGGGAGCTGGGAGGGGACGCGGGCGACGGAGGAGGAGGCGAGGGAAATCCAGCCGCCACCAGATTTTTTGCGATAGCCAAGCTCGACGCGGTAGTCGCGATCGGAGAGGGGAACGGGGAGGTACCACTCGGTGACGTGGCTGTCGACGACCACCTCTTGGAGGGTGTGGGGGTGGGAGGAGCCGCCCTGGAGGCCGGTGACATCGGCGACGCGCAGGGCGAGCTGGGAAGCCCCGGATTCCATGGCGAGCTGCCGATCGCTATCAGCGATCTCCCAGCAGACGTAAGCCCACTGGGGATCGCGGGGGAGGAAGACGATGCGGGTTTCGGGTTCCGGTCGGGGGGCGGGTTCGAGTTGGGCCTCCATGGCGGTGAGGGGCAGGAATTCCGAGGCGGAATCGGCGCTGATCGACTCAACGGGAGAGGACAGGGAAGCCTCGATTGGCGTGGATTCGCTGACAGAATCCTGAACAAATTCTGCGGCGATGCTGTCGACCCCTGGGGCCTGGCGGGTTTCATAGCTCCCCACCACGAGGGGTCCATCCGCTGGAGCGGGGGGTGCTGTTTGAGGTGGTTCAGTGACGGGCGGCGTTAAAATTGGGTATGAATCTTGGGGTTTTGACCCATCTCCATCCAGCCGAACACCAGCACTGGTGACGCTCTCGGCCAGGGAGATCTCTTGGCCTGGCCTGATTTTGTCGTTGATGGCCTCGGTTGGACCGGTTTGAGATTCAGCGCTTTGGCGAAGAATCCCTAGGGATCGGCCTAGGTCCCGTAATTGACGCAGGCTCATGACGGCCAAATTGGAAATCGGATTTTGGCCTGCCATTAGGTTTCGTTCACACTTCCATCCATGATCCGGGATTGGTGCGGACTAGGGTCAAACTGTCAGCGGATGGGAACACGTAATCCCCTTGATTCACCGGGTTGTCGCCAGGCTTCGCCTTGGGTTGCGGCTGGCGGTTTGGCGGCCAAGATCGCCGAGAGGGCCACTAGGGCCGTCAGGCCTGACCAGAGCAACCAGCGACGCTGGCGCCAGCCCCGGCCCCGGCCCGTTGGGGACCTGCGGCCCGGATCGGCCAGCCGCTGGCCAAGGGGGTGGCCGCAGCGGGCACAAACCATCCGACCCGACAGGCTGCGGTCGGCCCGCACCGCCCAGCTGCCGCACTTCGGACAGGCCATCGCTCGGATCGCACCGCTTCTGAAGGCATCATGCTCAAGGTACGGCTTTCTGTCTGCCCCAGGATTTCCCCCATGGTTGTCCACCCCAGTGCGCCCCTGACGGCGGCGGCTCGATGAAGGGGTGGTGGTCGTCCCTGGGGGGAGCGATGGGGGGACTGCGGCGGCTCAGTCAGCCCTATTTCCTGCCCCTGGAGGCTGGCGCCGGCCCCTTCGCCCTGCTGCTGGCGGCCCTGGTGGCGGTGGTGGTGGGCCTGGGTCTGCTGTTGCTGACCGCGGCCCTGGCCATCGGCAGCGCCCTCATCCCGGACTGGCAGGCCCGGTTCCTGCCGGGGGTGGCCCCCGGGGTGATGGCCTTCTGGCACGGGCCGATCGGTTGGATCCTGCTGGGTTTGCTGGCGGCTGGGGCGCTGGCCTTCTGGATCTATCGGGGCCAGCTCCGACAGGGACGGTGGCAGCCGTGGCTGCTGCTGGGATGGATTGTGCTGTTGATTTTAGTGATTAACGGCATCAATGTGGCGATCAGTTTCATCGCCAGAAACATCGATAATGCCCTGGTGAACCACCAGAGCGAGGCCTTTTGGCGGATTGTGGCGATCTATGGGTTGGCCCTGATGATGGCCCTGCCGATCCGGGCCAGCCAGTTTTATCTGATTCCCCGGGTTGGTGTGCTCTGGCGGCAATGGCTGAGCCAACGCTTACTGGCCCTTTATCTGCGCCAGCGGGCCTATTACGGTCTGAATACTGGTCTCTCTGCTGGCCCCCGGGCCGGGCTTGGGGGGAGCGGTTCGTCCGGGGCAGCAGCTGCGGCAGAAATTGATAATCCCGACCAGCGTATTTCCGAAGATACGGCCAGTTTCACCGGCACCAGCCTCAGTGTTGCTGTGGGAATTCTCGAGGCGGTGCTGAGCTTCTTCAGCTTCATTGTTGTGCTCTGGACCATCAATGGTCGACTGGCCCTATGGCTGCTCGTTTATGCCGTCTTCGGCACCGCCCTGGTGTTGCTGGCCAGCGGTCGGCTGGTGGCCCTCAACGGCGAGCAGTTGCGCCTGGAAGCCGATTTTCGCTATGGCCTTGTGCGGCTGCGCGATAACGCCGAGTCGATTGCCTTTTACCGGGGCGAAGCCCGCGAAGGGGAGCAGGCCCGGCACCGCTTGCGTCGCGCCATCCGCAACGCCCAGCGCTTGATCACCTGGGAGGCCCTGATCGGTGTCATCCAGTCGTCCTATAACGATTTTTCTGATATTTTGCCCTGGTTGGTGATCGCCCCCCTCTACTTTGCCCGCCAAGTTGATTTCGGTGTCTTTGGCCAGGCCGGTATCGCCTTTTCCCAGGTCCTCGCTTCCGTGAGTTATCTGGTCAATAACATTGATCGCCTGGCCGCCTTTTCGGCCTCCATCCAGCGTCTGGAGGGTTTCCAGAGTGAGGTGGAGTCCCTGGCCCTGCGGCCGGCCCTGGCTCCCCCCGCAGGGGAGGGCCAGCCGGGAGAGGCGGCGTCTCCCGCGGCGATTCGTCTTTCCCATGTGGCGCTGACCCCCCCCGGCAGCGATCGCCCGCTGATCTGCGATCTCAGCTTTGTGCTGGAGCAGGGGGAGCGGCTGCTGGTGATGGGTCCCTCCGGCTGCGGCAAAACCTCCTTGCTGCGGTTGGTGAGTGGCCTCTGGCCGGCCAGCGCCGGCCAGGTGGAGCGGCCGCCGGCGGGGGAGTTGATGTTCATCCCCCAGAAGCCCTACATGCTGCTCGGCAGCCTGAGGGAGCAGCTTTGTTATCCCCAGGACCCCGAGGCCTTCAGCGATGACCAACTGCGCCATGTGTTGGCGGAGGTGTTGCTGCCGGATCTGGTGACGCGCTATCCCGATCTGGACATTCGCCAGGACTGGCCCCGCCTGTTGTCCCTGGGCGAGCAGCAACGTCTCGCCTTTGCCCGCTTGTTGCTTTGTTCGCCCCGCTTCGTGGTGCTGGATGAGGCCACCAGCGCCCTCGATGGGGCGGCGGAGCAGGTGCTGTATGACCAATTGTTGCGCCGGCGCATGGGCCTGATCAGCGTCGGCCACCGTCCCAGCCTGCGCCGGTATCACGATCGCCTGTTGGAGCTGGATGGGCGCGGGGGCTGGCGGTTGGGCCCCGCGGCGACCTCTGATTTAGTACATACATACTAAGCTGGATTCCCCTGCGGCTGTTGTTCGCCATGGCTGTTCCTTGGTCTGAGATGGCGCCGGATTGGCCCCTGGGGGTGCCCGTTTCCCTGCGGGATCCGCCGCCGGTCCTGCTGGGGGCGCTGGTGGCGGGACCGGTCGCCGCCGGGTTTCCGAGTCCGGCCGATGACTACGTCGAAG
>JAPLIF010000051.1 GCA_026389255.1 Cyanobacteriota bacterium | reverse complement strand
GCCCACTCCATCACCTTTGTCGGTCCCTCCCCGGAATCGATCCGGGCCATGGGGGACAAATCCACCGCAAAGCACACGATGCAGCGGGTAGGGGTACCGACCATCCCCGGCAGTGAGGGATTGCTGGACAGCCCTGAAGCCGCGGCCCAACTCGCCGAAACGATGGGATTTCCGGTAATGATCAAGGCCACCGCCGGAGGCGGTGGCCGGGGTATGCGCCTGGTCACCACGGCAGACCAGCTGGAATCCCTGTTTCGGGCCGCCCAAGGCGAGGCTGAGGCCGCCTTCGGGAACCCAGGCCTCTACATGGAAAAATTCATCGACCGGCCCCGCCATGTCGAAGTGCAGATCTTGGCCGATCGCCATGGGAACGTAGTGCACCTCGGTGAGCGGGACTGCTCGGTGCAGCGGCGCCACCAGAAATTGCTGGAAGAGGCCCCAAGTCCGGGACTCTCGGCCGATCTGCGCCAGCGGATGGGAGATGCGGCGGTGGCAGCAGCCCGCAGCATCGGCTATGAGGGGGCGGGCACGGTGGAGTTTCTACTCGACCGCAGTGGACATTTTTATTTCATGGAAATGAACACCCGCATTCAAGTGGAGCATCCCGTCACAGAAATGGTGACGGGCATTGATCTGATTGCCGAGCAGCTGCGGATTGCTGGCGGGGAGCCAATCAGTATGCGCCAAGAAGAGATCCATATCCATGGTCATGCCATTGAATGTCGTATTAATGCCGAAGATCCAAGTCACAATTTTCGTCCCACACCTGGTCGTATCACTGGATGGTTGCCGCCTGGCGGCCCTGGGGTAAGGGTCGACAGTCATGTCTATACAGGTTATGAAATCCCACCCTTCTACGATTCTTTGATCGGCAAATTGATTGTCTGGGGGATTGACCGCGATGCCGCCTTGCGGCGCCTGCGGCGGGCCCTATCGGAATGTGCCATCACCGGCATTCCGACCACGATCGATTTCCACCTCGCCCTGCTCGATCGGCCTGAATTTCAGCGTGGTGAAATCCATACCAAGTTTGTCGAGCAGGAAATGCTCTCCCCCTGAGGGGCCGCCACGGCCCCTCAGGCAAGGCGCTCGCTGGCTTGTCTCACCAACTGGGTGACCAGGCCCTGCTGGCCCACCAGCAGCTCCCGGAGAAGACTGGTGAGGCCAACCCAAATCACCGGCGCCACATCCACGCCGCCGATCGGCTGAATCCACCGGCGCGTCGGGGCCAACAACGGCTCCGTCGGCACCCGAATCCAGCGCAGGACGCCCCGTTCAAGATCGAGCTGGGGATACCAGGTGAGAACGATGCGGAATAAAAACAACAGGGTCCAAAGCCCGAGCCCGACGCCGAGACCGAGTTGGAGCCATTGCAGCGCCGCGGGGGAGGCCGTCACAAAGCTCTAAGCGAACAGGTTCTGATCGTAGGAAGTCACCGGCCACTGCCTAGGATCACGGCCGTTCGCAGCGGCCTCACTGCTATGACCCCTTCCCTGAGCAATTTCCTCAGCAGCCTCGTCTTGGGCGGCATGATCGTAGTCATTCCCATCTCCATCGCCCTCTTCTTCATCAGCCAGAACGACCGGGTGGATCGGCGCCTCTGAGCCCGAACCGACGGAAAATCGTCCTGACATTCCCTAGAGTGGGATCAACCTGGAGTCTCGAGAGATCCAACTTTGGTCAACGCCAGCCTTAATTGGGCCAGTATCGTCGGCATCGTGCTGGCGGTAGGTGGAGCTTTCCTCTATTTCATGAGGAACTTCAAACCGGCTCTCGCTAGAGACTACGACGTTTTTTTTGCCGCCGTTGGCTTGCTCTGCGGCGGTATTTTGTTCTTCCAAGGTTGGCGACTCGACCCGATTCTTCAGTTTGGTCAGTTCCTTCTGGCGGGCACCACTGTTTTCTTCGCCTACGAAAGCGTCAGGTTGCGTGGGATCAC
>JAPLIF010000311.1 GCA_026389255.1 Cyanobacteriota bacterium | reverse complement strand
CAATCCCTCGCCTGGCTGGCCGAGAGCGTCAGCAGCGTGTGCTCGCCGCCGAAATGGGACGAGATTCGGGCCGCAGGCTCGGATTCATCGAAACCGGCGGCGCCGGCATCGTCAAATCCGATCGTGAAGGTATGCAGCCCGCGGGGGGCGAGGGCAAGGATCGCAGCGGAATCAAGCCCCCCACTCAAGAACAGCCCAACAGGCACATCGCTGACCATGTGGGCAGCGACGGAATCCTCCAGGGCGGATCGGGCCAGGGCCCCGGCCTCCGCCTCGGTCCAGTCGCCACGGGGGGCGGGCTGACTCTCGGGCAAAGGACCGAAGGGATGGACCCGCAGGGAACCGTTGTGCCATTGGGCCACGGCACCGGCAGGAAGGCGGCAGACCCCCTCCACCAGGGTGGCTGGTTCCGCGACAG
This sequence comes from Cyanobacteriota bacterium, assembly GCA_026389255.1. GTDB lineage: Bacteria > Cyanobacteriota > Cyanobacteriia > PCC-6307 > Cyanobiaceae > Cyanobium. The sequence continues at coordinate 1,628 of JAPLIF010000311.1, read as the reverse complement.
AGCCCGCACTGAGAAAGCCTGCCAGGGCCGCCTGATCCAACCGGCGGGGCATCAGATCACTGGCCAGCAAGGCACGCAGTTCTGAGGCAAAAGCCAATTCGCCCCCAGGACCATGCCAGTAATAAAGGGGCTTGATGCCATGGGGATCCCGGGCCAGCAGGGCACGGCGCTCCTGGGTGTCAAAGAGGCAGAAGGCATACATGCCCCTGAGATCACGCAGACCCTCGATTCCGTAACAGATCATCCAGGCCAGCAGGACCTCAGTATCCCCATTGCCATGGAAACGCTCCCCCGCCTGGAGAAGTCGCTGGCGCAGCTCCTGATGGTTGTAAATCTCGCCGTTGAACACCAACCACCAGCGGCCGCAAGCGGAAACCATGGGTTGGTGACCCGCCGGGGACAAATCCAGAATGGCCAGCCGGGTCTGGACCAGACAGGCGGATCCGTCACGCCAGAGTCCGGCATCATCGGGACCGCGATGGTCGAGGTGGGGGCGAACCCGTTCGGCGAATCCAGCGGGGGAACGACCTAGCAATCCGGCAATCCCGCACATTCAAACGGCCCCCGCGAGGGAGAAAAAAGTGGGATCCATGGCAACCAACTGCTCAGACACAATCCGGCGTGCGGCATTGACGCTGGCGTTGGTTTCGACCCAGGCAGCGGCCGCTGCGCCACAGGCCTGGCGATGGGCCCGATCGGAACACATTGTCGTGATCGCCGCCGCCATGGCCAACGGGTCCCTGTCCACCAGATCGCCATTGATTCCAGGCTGCACAAAGTCTTCAGGGCCGCCGCAGTGGGTGCTGATCACGGGCACGCCACAGGCCATGGCTTCAAGGGCGGCGATGCAGAGACCCTCCTGATGGGAGGGAATGACAAAAACATCAAACCCCTGAAGCACCGGCGCCAACGCCTGGCGACTCAACGTGGGCAGACAACGGGTGACCTCGGTCAAGCCCCGTTGTTGCAAACGCTCCTGCAGGACGGTGGTATCCATCTCACCCACCAGATCCAATTGGACAGGACGCCCGGCGGCCACCAAAGCCTGGACGGCATCAAGAAGGAGATCGATGTTCTTACGGGGATCGGCATAGCGGCCCGCGAAACCCACTTTCCAGGGCTGGAGGCGCTCCGGGGCCGGAAAAAAGACGGAGGGGTCGACGGGCATCAACAGCACTCCCTCCATCGAACGGCCGGCGATGGTTTCCAGGGCCCGAGAGGTATAGGAACTCAGGGCCAGGATGCGGCCCCCGGGGGCCCTCAAGATCTGGCGTTCGAGACGCCGTAACACCGGACCGTTAAGGCCCCGATCCAGAAGGCGGCGCGGCAGGGAAAACCCCTGAACCCGCTGGCTGCGATCGGCTTCCCAGGGCGTCGCCACCCAAGCCAAGAAAGGCAGGCCTAGCCGGGCATAGGGGGCTGCGCAGAGGGGGTTCCCCGTGACGCTCAAATGAAAACGACAACCGTCGATCAACGAGCGCCAATGGCGTCTTGGCAGGTAATGGGTGAATTCAAGCTCTGGTAGCCAGGCCCCCAGTCCATGGCCTTGATGCCCTTCGTAGACCGAACGGCGCACCAAGCCTGGCCGCCGACCGCTGGGCAGGCCGTGGAGGGGGACGGATAGGGCC
>JAPLIF010000226.1 GCA_026389255.1 Cyanobacteriota bacterium | reverse complement strand
GTGGCCCGGCCAATACCCTGATTGACCTGGCGGTGCAACGCTTCAGCCAGGGGCAGCTCAGTTTCGATGACGAAGGGGCCTGGGCGCAGCTCGGCCAAGTCAACGAAACATTGATCCAGCAATGGCTGCAGGAGCCTTACTTCCTGCAGCGACCGCCCAAATCCACCGGCCGTGAGCTGTTTGGCGCCCCCGACCTGGAGCAGCGACTCCGCCGGTTGGCCGAGCAGGGCTCCCCGGAGCCCGCCGACGCCCTGGCCAGCCTCACGGCCTTGACAGCAGCCGTTGTGGCCCAGGATCTAGAGCGGGGCCCTCGCCCCCTGGAACTCCTGGTGGCCGGCGGCGGCGCCCGCAACCGCATGCTGATGGACCAGCTGCGCCGCCGTTGCCGCGGCCTGGCCGTCCGCCCCCTGGCCGAACTGGGCATCGGCGACTCCCAGCGGGAAGCCCTGGCCTTCGCCCTGTTGGCCTGGTGGCACCAGCAGGGCCATGCCGGGTCCCTGCCCTCGGTCACCGGAGCCCGTAAAGCCGCCGTGCTGGGTCTCTGGGCCCAGCACCAAGGCTAGGGAGGGGGAAAGCACGCCATTCTTTCTGGATACTGATTTCCCCTTTGGGTTGGTCTTAATCAGCCCTGCGGGGTAAGCGAAGGCGGCGAGGGACTCCCTTGAGTCGGCGAGGTCCCAAGCGCTGCTGGAGTTCAAGGACCTCTCGGAAGCGGGCACTGCCGGGGGCGGCCTCCTGGCCCTGCTGGCGTTCGATGCGGTCCAAGCCTTGCTGGATCAGGACCTTGGCCATGTTGCTGACGGTCCGCGACTCCGCCTCCGCCAAGCTGGCCAACCGTTCACAAACGTCCTCGGGCAGCACCACCTGGATTCGGGGTGATTTGGATCGCCCGCTGGAGGAGGTCTGACGGGTGGCCACGGCTGCGGAAATACGGCTGGGGAGATCGGGCTGCGGAGATCGGACCGCGGAGATCCGACTGCGGAGATCGGACTGCGGAGATCCGCAAGGTTAGGAGGAAGTGTACAGAGATCGTCTGGGATAGTATCCAGCACTATGCTTTGAGCACCGTACCGGTCCGCGCCATGGCCCGATCCACCCCTGTTCGCCCCAAGACGCCCGCAGCCACTCCGCAGGTCAAAAGCCGCGCCAGCAAGAGCCGCAGTCCCGAACGCAGTGATGTGCTGGTGTCAGCTGTGATCAGTACATACCTACTGACACACCTGCACCACGTGTTGCAACGGGCGGAATATGGAGCCCAACAGGAAGGGCAACCCTCCCTCGCTGCCAATTACGCCCAATTGCGCAAGGTTCTCTGCCTCGATGCCCGCAGCATGGAGGATGCCTCCGCCACCGGCACCGACGTGGACGATCAGGTCGCCGCGGCCTGATCTGAGGCCCCCAAGGGGCAACCCGAGGGAGAAGATGGGCATTCCTCCTCGCCGCCGCTGCCCCCACGATGGCCCTCAGTCCCTCCACGCCACCGCCTTCAGGCGATACGTCGCCACAAGCTTCGGGCGACCCGTCGAGCAACGCCGCCCTCCTCTACAGCAGGATCAGTGGTGAAGCGGCGCTGACCCAGGCCCTTTTTCGTCAGGCCCTCCAGGATCCCAGCGGCACCCTCTCACGCATTGTCGAGATCGGCGCTGCCCTGGGTCTGCCGGTGTCTGTTGATGAGGTACGAGCCCACATCGCCAGCCTTGACGATCTGGACACCAAACAATGGTTGCTTAAGGCCCGCGGCGGCCTTTGAGGGCAACGGCAGCCGCCCGCTCGCGCCAATGGCGGCGCCCCGTCCGTCTGGCGCCGCCATGGAGCGGCCTTGGGGCAGGCGGCGGTGCTGGACGCCCCCCCCCTGGGCCCAACTGAAGAACAGCCAATAGCTGACGAGGGCCAGGCCGGCCGCCACCACAAGGGCAGCCACCTGCTCAAGGCGTTTGATCATCGGGAACCCTGCTGGTGTCTGCGGGAAGCAGCGGCCCAGCAGTCTGACGGACAGGCCTGACCCATGGGGCCCCTGGCGCCGGGGGATGATGAAGGGACATCAAGGATCCCTGGCTCCGTGCTGCGCCTCGAACGTATCGGCAAGATCTACCCCACCGGCGAGGTGCTCAAAGATGTGAGTTGGGAGGTGAAGGCCGGGGACCGCATCGGACTTGTGGGCGTGAATGGGGCAGGCAAATCCACTCAAATGCGAATCATCGCCGGACTGGAGGAGCCGACCAGCGGCCAGGTGGTGCGCAAAGGCGATCCCCGCATCGCCTATCTGCAACAGGAATTTGATGTTGATCTCCTGCGCAGTGTGCGCCAGGAACTGTTTCAGGCCTTTGGAGAAGCCGCCGAGGTGCTCAACGGCATGCACCTGGTCGAGAACGAGATGGCGACGGACCAGGCGGCCGAGGATGCCGATCTCCTTAATCGACTCATTGAACAACTCGGTCGTCTCCAGAGCCGCTTCGAGGCCCTGCATGGCTATGAACTGGAGGCACGCATCGACAAGTTGTTGCCCACGATCGGCTTCACTGTCGAGCTGGCGGAACGACCGGTGGGCGACTTCTCCGGCGGTTGGCAGATGCGCATCGCCCTGGGGAAAATCCTCCTGCAGGATCCCGACCTCCTGCTGCTGGATGAACCCACCAACCACCTTGACGTGGAAACGATTCAGTGGCTGGAAAGCTATCTGCTGGAACAGACCGTGCCCCTGGTCGTCATCAGCCATGACCGCACGTTCCTCGATCGGGTCTGCAATCAGATCGTTGCCACGGAACGGGGCATCTCACGCACCTACCTAGGGAACTACAGCCAGCACCTCGAACAGAAGGAACTCGAACGGGAAGCCACCCAGTCCGCCTACGAACGGCAGCAAAAGGAGCTTGGCGCCCAACAGGCCTTCATCGACCGCTTCCGGGCCAGTGCCACCCGCAGCACCCAGGCCAAGAGCCGCGAGAAGTTACTGGACAAAGTGGATCGCATCGAAGCTCCCCTAGAAGGGGTCGAGGGACCGCGTTTCCAGTTCCCCCCGGCGCCCCGTTCCGGCCGGTTGGTGGCTTCCCTCAAGGATCTCAGCCACAGCTACGACGATCGGCTGCTGTTTCTGGGCGCCAACCTGGAGGTCGAAAGGGGCGATCGCATCGCCCTTGTCGGCCCCAACGGGGCTGGCAAATCGACCTTGCTTCGGTTTGTGCTGGGCCTGGAACAACCGGAGGAGGGGGAAGGGGGAATCGGGGAACACAACGTGATTCCCGCTTACTTCGAACAAAACCAGGCTGAGGCCCTCGACCTGAATCGAACGGTGATCGACACCCTGTTCAGCGCCGTCCCCGACTGGACCCAGACCCAGGTGCGCAGTCTTCTGGGCCGGTTTGGGCTCAGCAATGACTCTGTGTTCAAGAACGTTGGCCAGCTGAGTGGTGGCGAGAAAGCACGCCTCGCCCTCGCCCTGATGCTCGTGACCCCATGCAACCTATTGGTCCTGGACGAGCCCACCAATCACCTCGACATTCCGGCCAAGGAGATGCTGGAAGATGCGGTGCGGGCCTACGAAGGGGCGGCCCTGGTGGTTTCCCACGACCGCTACTTCATTTCCAGGGTGGCGAACCGCATTGTCGAGCTGCGCGATGGCGAGCTGGTGGTCTACCGCGGCGATTACGCCTACTACTTGCAGAAAAAGGAGGAGGAGCGCCAGGAAGCGGACCAGGCCCGTGAAGAGCAAGCCCGCAGCCAGAAACGGGACGCCAATCGTCTCAAACAAAAGTCCAAGGCCGCCGGCCGTAAATCCTGAACATCACCAACCCCACGCAGCGATTCTTATATCACATGACGACCCAGCCCGGCAGCCCCTCCGCTCCGGCCCAGCCACCCAAAGCGTATGCAAACTCTGACTTAGCCAAAGGAGAAGGCTCTGGGTCAGCTGCGCAGCGCCCCGGGCAACGCCCCTTCCAGGGCAAGGCCAAAACCCTGAAAACAGAACCTCAAAGCCCACCGCACCAGGGGCATTCAGCCCCAAGCCTTGCCTGGTGCAGGGGGCCGGCGACCCGGCGACCATCAGCAAACGCTGATTTCTTGCTTCCAGCCAGCCATGCATGTCGCATTGGATACCTGGGCAACTGAAACAGTTCGTAGCCTTATCTCAGCTTTTTTGATGCCCCTGCTTCCAATGTCCGAACCCCTAGCCCTCACGCTCAGTCAGAAATTCGAAGTGGAGCGGATGAGTCGTGCCATCGACTCGACTGTTGACATCAACACCCTCCAGGGCCTCGCCAAACAGCTTCTCCAGGCCTGGCACAGCCAGAAAGCCGCCACCCAATGGGTGATGCGTCAGCAACTGGACTCCCCAGCAAGGGTGGCCCAAGAGCTGGCCCTTCGGCCCGATGGGCCCGATGGGATCGAGTCAGCTCGGGCCCAAGCTCCCCAGCCCAGCTTCGACGTTCTTTGATCTTCCTTGGCGCAGTGACTAAGGGGCTTTACCCCACTCCCCCGGCAGCACTTTCAGCTGCAGGGGGCGCCCAGCCCTTAGGAGGCCCAGCGTCAGGGGCCTCCCTACCCCACTGGCTTCGACCGCAGCGATGACTTCGGAGGGTGTGCGCACGATCCTTCCCTCGACGGCCACAATCACATCGCCACTCTGCATCCCAGAGCGGGCCGCGGGCCCCGATTCCAGCACTTTCACCACCAAGGCCCCAGGCTGGGGTTGTCCACCAGGACCGACCGGCAAACCACTCAAGGACACGCCAATCACCGGATGAATGACCTTTCCGGTGGCCACAATTTCGCTAGCGATTGAGCGGGCCCGGTTGATCGGAATCGCGAATCCCAACCCAGCTCCAGGACCAGTCCTCACAAGAGTATTGATGCCAACCACCTCCCCGTCCGCATTGAGCAAAGGCCCGCCAGAGTTGCCAGGATTAATCGCAGCATCGGTCTGAATCAGGTCGAAACGCTTATCGGAAAGGCCCAGTTTGCTGGCGCTGCGATTCAGGCTGCTGATGATGCCCAGGGTCACGGTGTGGTCCAAACCAAAGGGATTGCCGACGGCAATGGCCCAGTCGCCCACCTGCAGGGCATCGGAGTTACCCAGGGGAGCGACCGGCCAAGGCCCACTTCGCAGCAAGCGCACCACCGCTAGGTCCGTGAGGCGATCCAGGCCCACCACCTGGCCTTCAACCCGCTGGCCATCCAGCAGGCCCACGGTCACCCGGGTACTGCCCTCCACGACATGGGCGTTGGTCAGCAGCAACCCATGGGCCTGGAAAATGACGCCGCTGCCCTGACCCCGCACCTTGCGAGGTCCCGGCTGGGCGGCCGGTGGCACGCCGAAGAAGCGGCGCAGCATGGGATCGTCCAACGGGCCGGCTTGGGACCCACCCGAAGCCGCCGTCAGGACACGTTCGGTCTCGATGGTCACCACGGCGGGACCTGTACGGCGCACCGCCTCAGCCACGAAGGACTGGCGGACCAACGGGGAACCATTGGGGAGAGCCTGGGCCGCCGCCAGAGCAATCCATGGAACCGGTAAGGCGACGGAGCCCACGAGGGCCACCAGCAGGGGGCCGAGGCAACGGAGACGATCCGGGGAAAAGCAAGCAGGCACAGGAAGCGTCAGACCCATGGGCCCATCCTGGCGACTCGAAAGCCGCCCCCACGCCCGGGGCGCCTTAGGATTCATGAAGTTTTCCAACTAACCATGGACACCAGTCGGCTCCTCTTAGCCTTCCTCGCCTTCGGCGCGGCCTGCACCACCCTTTGGGCCTGGATGTTGGCGACCAACGGTTCTGCCGCTGAGCGGCGATGATGGCTGGATCCCATCGGCCAGGGGCAAAGACCGGCCCATGAACGCTTCTTCCCATTCCTTAGAGCTGCTCGAGCGACTCTTTCCCCTGCTCTACGCCGGTAGCTTCATTTTTCTGCTGTGGCAAGCCTTTCAAGTCATGGGAAGAGGGTTCCAGGCGATTCCCCGACCTGGCGATAGCGGCGCCCTTGCCAAACCCGTGGGTGATAGGCCCGGCGATCGGACCGGCAAGGTGACCATCCATCCCGAACTGCTGGATTCCGAAGGGCGCATCACCCGGGAGGACCTGCTCACGGTCCGCTTCAGCGGCGACAACGGCGAAGCGGCTACTCCCGTCGATCCAAGCTGAGACCCAGACCATCGGTGAATAGGCTCAGCGGTCGGGACTGCACAATCCAGGAGATGCTGATGGTGGACCAGAGGACACGCATTGTGGCCGCCGTACTGAATGGCCTCAAGCTGCCGCCCAGGTTCCGGCTCAAACTGGTTAAGGACGATCCCATCCGGCTGGAACTCAGCATCACGCCGGCCTACGGCAAGGATCCGATCCTGGTGGGCATTGTGGAATCCCAAGATCTCGTGGCCCGCAGGGATCGGGAAGGACGCATCCCCAGGGACCTGCAAGGCACCTGGGACTGGACCGTTCGCCACGGCAAGGTGACGACAGGTGGCTGGAATCCCTACCTCAAGGAAGCCCTGCAAACCATGTTCGAAACAGGGTTGCCGGCGATCGTCTATGAAGAAACCACGGGCGAGGTGTATCACCCCGTCGACGGCATCCGCCACGTGCGCTGACCCCCCTGGCGTCCCCCCTGCCGATCGACGCCTCCCTGGCGCTGATCACCGACACCCTCATCGGCCGGGGCACCTTGCTGCTCCAGGCCACCCCGGGGGTCGGCAAAACAACCCGGGTCCCCCTGGCCCTGCTGGAGTCCCTGCCGGAGCCAACCGGAATCCTGCTGATTCAGCCCCGCCGACTGGCGGCCCGATCAGCGGCGCAACGCTTGGCGGCGGCCCTCCACGAAACCCCGGGGGGTCGGGTGGGCTACAGCGTGCGCTTTGACCATCGGACCTCCAAGGCCACCCGGCTGGAGGTGATGACGACAGGCCTGTTTCTCAGGCGCCTGCAGGGGGATCCCGAACTGGTGGGAGTCGGTGCCGTGGTCTTCGATGAATTCCATGAGCGCGGGGCCGAAGCCGACCTGGCCCTGGCGCTGCTGCGCCATGCCCGCCAGGAGCTTCGACCCGATCTGCTGGTGCTGCTCATGTCCGCCACCCTCGACCTGGAGCCCCTGGCGGCCGGCATGGGAGGAGCGGCGGTCATCACGGTCCCTGGGCGCAGCCATCCCGTCGATGTGCTCTACCAGGTGCCCAGGGAAAGGGAAAGCCTGCCGCGACAGGTGCTGCGGGCCTTGGAGGAACATTGGCTGGAGCAACGTCACCCTGGCGAAACGGTGTTGGTGTTTTTGCCGGGCCAAAGGGAGATCGGCAGCTGCCTTCGGGCGATCGCACAAACCCCATGGGGGGAAACCCTGGAGTGCGTCCCCCTGCACGGACACCTTTCCCTGGAGGCCCAGATCCAGGCCATCGCCCCGGCCCAATCCAGGGCCGGAAAAATTGTCCTGGCCACCGCCATCGCCGAAAGCTCCCTGACCCTGACGGGCGTTCGGCTGGTCATCGACAGCGGCCTCAGTCGCGTCAACCGCTACGACCCCGCCCGGGGCATGGATCAGCTGGTGACCCAACCCTGTAGCCAGGCCAGCGCCACCCAACGCTGTGGACGGGCGGGCCGACTCGGCCCTGGACGCTGCCTGCGGCTCTGGTCGCCCGCCGAGCATGCCCGCCGCCCCGCCTTCGCCCCCCCGGAACTGCTGGAGGCGGACCCCCTCCCCCTAGCCCTGCAACTGGCCGCCTGGGGCAGCGGCGATGGGGCCGATCTGCCCTGGTTGCAGCCGCCGCCACCCCAACCGCTGCAGAAGGCACGACGGCTGCTGGGCCAGATGGGTGCCCTCAACGACCAGGGGCGCATCACGGCCCATGGCAAGGCCATGGCCGGCATCGGCCTACCGCCGCGCCTGAGTCACATGCTGCTGTTGGCCGCCGAGCGGGGGTGGCTGGAGCAGGGTTGCGCCGTGGCGGCGCTGCTCAGTGAGCGGGATCCCCTGGACGCTCGGGAGATGGGAGCCGATCTGCTGCATCGACTCGACTGGCTGCGCAGGGGAGGCCGATCGGGCCCCTGGCATGAGCTGATGCTGCAGCTGAAGAAACAGGTGGCCCAGGCGACGACAGGCCAACGGAGAGCCGCTGAACCGGTTCCCCACCCATCCGAAGACCTGATCGCTGGACAGTTGCTGTGTTGGGCCTACCCCGAACGCATGGCCCTGGGGCGCGGCAAGGGGGACGGTACTGGCGGGCGAATCCGCCAGCCTTACCCTCCGGACCCGCTGGGATGGCAGCGGTGGCCGGGTGCGGTGCGAGCGGGTCCGTCGACTGGACTCCCTGGAACTGGAGGTGACACCCTGGCCCGAAGCCGATCCGGCCGCCGTTCTGGTCACCTTGTTGGAAGCTGTGCGCAGCCTGGGGTTGGAGTGTCTGCCCTGGACCCCCCGCAGCCGCCAACTGCAGCAGCGATTGAATCTGGCCCACCAGCACCTGGGAGAACCCTGGCCTGATTGTCGCGACGCCGTTCTCCTAGCCACTCTGCCTCGTTGGCTGGGTCCCCAAGCGGAAGGACGGCGCAGCCTGCAAGAACTGCAGGAGCTGGATCTGGAGGAAGCTCTTTGGGGAGGGCTGGGCTGGCAGCACCGCAATTCCCTGGAAGCCCTGCTGCCCCCCAGCCTGGATGTGCCATCGGGCCGGAGGGTCCCGCTGATCTATGGGGCCGAAGAAGTGGTGCTGGCGGTCCGGTTGCAGGAAATGTTCGGGTGTGATTCCACCCCCACGTTGCTCGACGGGACCTTGCCCCTGACCGTCCATCTGCTCTCGCCGGCCGGTCGACCGGCCGCCATCACCCGCGACCTGGCGGGGTTCTGGCGCGGAGGCTATGCCCAGACCCGGCGGGAGCTGCGCGGGCGCTATCCGCGGCATGCCTGGCCTGAGGATCCGACCCGGGCCCAAGCAACGCCAAAGCCTCCCCCGCGTCAAACCAACCAGCCGGCGTCCGCCTAATCTGCATTCCTATGGAGTTGGGTCAGGCCTTGGCTGAACCGGCCGAATCCACCTGCAGACATGTGAACAACGGAGCTTCAGAGACTGGGGGACTGCCGCGATACAGCGTCATCGAACTGAATCAGGCCATAGGCACCCTGCTGGATCGAGGTTTTGCGCCCCGTTTTCTCCTGGAGGCCACAGCCAGCCGACCCCAGATCAAGAAAGGCCATCTCTGGCTGACCCTCACCGATGGCGAAGCCGCCATCTCCGGGGTGATCTGGGCTTCCCAGCTAGCCCGGCTGGATTTCATCCCGGAGGAAGGGGACGGGGTGATTGTGGTGGGCAAACTCAATTTCTGGGCGGCCCGCGCCAACCTGACGGTACAGATCCTGGATGTGCGCCCCGGCCTGAGTGCGGTGATGCGGCAATTCGAGCGAGTTCGGGCCCGGCTGGCACCGGAGGGATGGTTCGAGCCCGAACGCAAGCGGGCGTTGCCCCCCTGGCCGAGGCGGATCGCCCTGTTGACCAGCGTGCCAAGTTCAGCCCTCGCCGACATGCTGCGTACCGCCAGGGAACGCTGGCCTAGCACGGCCCTGTTGGTGGTCCCCATCCCGGTGCAGGGGGCAGTGGAGGCCCGCATCCTTGAGGCCCTGAGACTGTTGGGCGAACACATTGAAACCCTTGGGCTGGATGCGATCGTGTTGGCCCGTGGCGGTGGCAGCCGTGAGGATCTGGCGGTTTTTGATGGCGAAGATCTGGCCCTTGCGTTAGCCCGATCTCCCGTGCCGGTGGTCTGCGGGCTTGGCCATGAAGATGACACCACGATTGCCGATCTGATCGCCGACTATCGGGCCGCCACTCCCACGGCAGCCGTCGTGGCACTCCTGCCGGATCAGTCAGCGATTCGCCAGAGTTTGGTGCAATTACGCCAACACCTGCGACAACGGACTGAGATGCGGCTGATGGCGCTTCAGCAGCAACTCAAGCACCAACAGAAGCGGCTCACTGAATTGCATCCCCGCCTATTGCTCGCCCGTCAACGGGAGGGGTTGGAGCAACAACAGCGGCTCCTGGAGGCCCTCTCCCCCCTGCGGCCCCTGAGCCGCGGCTATTGCTTGGTAAGAGACCCCAAAGGACGGCTGGTCAACCGCGTCAGCCAACTGCAAACAGGCGATACGGTGGATTTGCGCTTTGTCGATGGGCGGGTTTTGGCCCAGACCCTGAGTCTCCATCCACTGCCCTCCAGCGAGTGATCATCAGCAACCATGGCTTCCAGCAAACGACGTCCACCCGGCCAGGCCCCGGAAACCCTGGTGAACCAAACCGAAGACATCGATCTTGAACCAGACGAGGCCTTGGACGGTGTCCAAGACCTCAATTTCCGGGAGGCCCAGACGGCTCTCGAACTCTGCCTGGCCCAGCTGC
>JAPLIF010000276.1 GCA_026389255.1 Cyanobacteriota bacterium | reverse complement strand
TCGCGAAGGCCTTTTCGGCCGGCACGAAGCGCATCTTCTTGACCGGCTTGCCGCGCCGGCCAAAGAACTGCTGCTCGCACGGGTGGGCGCCGCCCTTGAGGCCATCGGGATAGAAGTGGACGATGACGCGGCGGATTTCGCAGCTGGGGGCAGAGGGTGTGGCCATGGCCTTGAGGTGAGGAACCCGATGCAGCAGCGCGGCCCGCGCAGGGAAGGCAGGGGGCGCGAAGTGCCTCGCGTCAGCCCTTGCCGAACCGAGCAGGCCAGCGCAGCCTTCGGGTGCTCCTCACCGGGGCCGTGGCGGAGCACTCCCCAGCGGTGCTGACCTATCCGCGTTCGTCCACGGCTGCCGCCGATCCGGGGCGGCGATCGTGCCCTGCGGCCGATTTCAGAGGTAGTCCGCTTCCTTGGCCATTGGTGCGGGCAGACCCTGGCCAGTGGTACGAGAACCCAGATTGGGACCTGGGTGCCGGTCCGATCAGCCGGCATTCAGCGTGTCGCTGTCACCAGGGGGTCCACCTGAGGTCGCGCCCGCTCTGGCCAGAACCAAGCGGCCCCTGCTAGTACAGGTGTTCGCCTTGCTGGTGTCGTCGTGGCTGCTTCCTCATCCCGCTCCCGCGGCACCCGGCCGGCGTCCAGCTCAACGGCAGACGATGACGGCTACGAGCAGTGGCCCTACCTCGATGAGGAGGTGCTGGTGGCCAGCCGCAGCCGCAAGGTCTGCCTTACCTGCCACTTCTTCCGCCACCACGCCGGGGTGAACTGCATCCCCCTTCTCACCTGCCAGCTGCATCAGGGCTTGCTGGCCCATGGGGAGCACCTCACCCGCCGCTGCCAGGGTTGGACCGACGACATGACGCATCAGCGGGGCTGGTGCCCGGAGGTGACATGAGCAACCGGCGCGCGGTGGTGGGCGTGATGGGCGGCGGAGAGGGCGCCTCCGCTGAGGCTGTGGCCCTGGCCGAGGAGCTGGGGGAGTGCATCAGCGCCAGGGGTTGGGTGCTGCTCACCGGTGGCCGCCCGGCGGGGGTGATGGCAGCGGCCAGCCGCGGCGCGGCGCGGGTGGAGGGGCACCTGGTGGTGGGGGTGTTGCCCGATGAAGGGAAGGGTGATGACAGGCAAAGCACGGCGGAGCTGGATCTGGCCCTGTTCACCGGCATGGGCAAGGCCCGCAACGTGATCAACGTGCTCAGCGCCGATGTGGTGGTGATCTGTGGGGGCGGAGGCCCCGGCACAGCCTCAGAAGCTGCCCATGCGCTCAACGGCGGCAGGCCACTGATCCTGCTGGCGGTGCCGGTGCTATGGCGGGACTTCTTCCTTTCGCTCAGCAAGGGGGTCGAGAGCGCGAGCGACGTGCAGGAGTGCTGCCGATTGATCGAGGCCAGACTCACAGACGCATGAGTCGGCCATCACATCGAGTCCCCCTTACCCCAAAGGAGGGCTGGCTGAGCGACGGCCGTCAGGTGCTGCGCTTCCGCCCGACTCGCTGGGAGCGCCAGGTGCAGCGGCTGGAGATCACCAGCGGGGAGTTGCTTCCTGGCGAGGAGGTGCCGTTGCTTAAGAATCGCCGGGAGATCAGCCGGGATGAAGCCCTCAAGCTCTGGGGCGCCAAGCGCCAGGAGGGCTGGAGACCCTGCCAGCCCCAGTGGTGATGGGGTGGACCAGGAGTGAGGTTTGCCGTATGAACACCATGGCCAATCGAATCCATCTACGAATCAGAGGCCACGCGCGCCGTATGGAGCCTCCGCTCCATGGATGGAAGCTTCGTTGACTGGTTCATGCAGGCTGTCCAGGGCTCAGGCGCCCAGCACGACTGCACTCAGCAGCGACAGGTTGATCAGGACGATGACGCTGGCGCAGAGCCAGCCCAAGGCCTGCAGCCAAAGCGGTGCCCTCAGCTCACCCATCAGGCCGCGCCGCCCGCAGAACCACACCAGCGGGATCACGGCGAAGGGCAGCTGCAGGGACAAAACCACCTGGCTCAGCACCAGCAGATTCGTGGTGGCCCTTTCCCCGAACAAGATCACCGTGGCCATCGCCGGGATCAGGGCGAGGCCGCGGGTGAGCAGTCGCCGCTTCCAATCCGGCAGACGGATCTGCAGGAACCCCTCCATCACGATCTGACCGGCCATGGTGGCGGTGAGCGTCGAGCTCTGGCCCGCCGCCAGCAGGGCCACCCCGAACAGCACGCTGGCGAGCGAGGTACCCAGCATCGGCGTCAGCAGCCGATAGGCCTCGCTCAGGTCCGTGACCGGCTGCGGTAGCCGTCCGTAGAAGCTGCCGGCGGCCAGCACCAGGATCGAGACATTGATCAGAAAGGCCAGGCTGAGGGCGATCAGGGTGTCCCAGGTGCTGTAGGCCAAGGACCTGGCCTGGGCCCGCACC
>JAPLIF010000119.1 GCA_026389255.1 Cyanobacteriota bacterium | reverse complement strand
GGAGTCTGCTGCACTACGAGCGGGAGGAGCTGGCCCAGTTCGAGGACATCGAATGCGAATGGCCGCTGTTTTTGGCCTACGAGCTGATCACCGCCTGCTGCGAGGAGCGTTGGGACGAAGCGCGCCAATGGCGGCAACGGCTCAGCGATCTGAGCGTGGAGGTGAACGGTGTGGCCCTGTTGCCCGAGTTGTATTTGGTGCCGGAAGCCGCCATCCCCGCCGAGCGGCGCAACCCCGGCAGTCAGGGCCGGGTGCCGAACGAAAACGTCCCCCTGCTGTGGACCCAGAGCCTGACCTGGCTGGCTGATCTGCTGCTGGCGGGCCTGATCCTGCCGGAGGATCTCGATCCGATTGGCCGCCGTTTCGGGGCTGGCCCCGGGGCCGACCGGGTGTTGGTGGCGCTGGTGCCGGCGGATGACACCATCGCCACCCTGCTGAGGGCAGCGGACCTGCCGGTGCTGCGGGAACGGGCTGGGGCCGGTGAATTGATGCCATCGGTGCGGATCACTTCGGCGCGGGAACTGGCCCAACGGATGGCCAGCGTTGGCGCCAACCCGCGGCTGGGCCTGAGTGGCCATCCGGCGGTCCGCATGGAGACCATGGCGACGGCGCGGATCTACCACCATGAGGGGGAGGCGATCGCCTTCCTGCCCAGCGTGCTGGATGACGACACCTTTTATTTGGTGGACGATGCCCAGCAGCTGGTCGACACGGTGCAGAGCGAACTGAGGCTGTTGCAGCGCCACTGGCGCGGCAGCGGCTCGCCCATCCTGCTGATTCCGGTGGCCCAGGCCCCGTTTGAGCGCAACCCGGAAGCCTTTTTTGAACTGGGCCGCCAGCTGCGCGGGGGGCTGCTGGAGGGGGTGCCGGTGCGACTTGCCAGCCCCGAAGACCTCTGGGCCCAGGCCAGCTGGATCGATCTCCCTCCCCACGCGGTCGCAGCCTGCAGCCTCTGGCCCCAAGGCCACACCCTGCTTCCAGCCAGCACCAACCAGCAGCCCCTGACGGCGCGCCAGGAACAGGAATTGGAGGACATTCCCTTGGCCGCCCTCGTGGCGCGTCTCTGGAAAAGCACCTCCCTGCCAGAGCAGGCCGAGGTGCTCGAGTTGCTGGGGCGCCGCCTGGGGCCCCATGCCCGCCTGCAGGGCCCCTTCGGCGGAGCACCGGTGAGCCTGATGACCCTGCTGGAAGAGCTGTACCGCCGCGGCCTGGCCGAAGCGAACTGGAGTGTGGTGCGGCGGGTCGCCGGGGCCATGGGCCTGGTGCATCCCCAGCTGGAAGACGCCCTCACCGACCTGCTGGTGCGGCAGAAGCAGGTGGTCGTCGGCCGTAATTACACCAACGAGTCCCTGATCACCCAACCCCAGGGCAGCCGCACCATCGCCGCCATGATTCGCCGTTTCGGGGGTGAGGACGGACGGGAATGGATGCTGCAACAGGAGTTGTTGCTGGCCCTGGACGGCCTGGCCCGGCTCGAACCCAACCTGCTGAGTGGCAGCCTCACCCTGCAACTGGGCCAGCTCCTGCTGTTGCTCACCGGCGAGCTGGCGGCCGAAGCCAACCTCAGCCCAATCGAGGCTTACGACAGGCTCTGCAGCGAAGCGCCCCATGGGATCCGGCGACGGCTGCGGGCCGTCCTGGCCGATGTCGAGCACGCCCGGGCCTCCTTGCAGCGCAAGGAACAACTGCACCTGCGGGGGCGTGTGCGCTGGGAGGTGCCCGACCCGCTGGCCGAGCTTCCCAAGGGGGGCTGCTGGCTGCAGCACCGCATGCGATTGGGAGCCCTGCAAAGGGTGCCGCGCGACTTCTACGCCGGCATCTGGGACCTGCTGCACCATTGCCGCGGCATCGTCATCGGCGACAAGCTGGAGCGCCGCAACCGGCTCGAAAGCGCGCCCCTGCTCAGCGAGAAAACCCCGGGCGAACGCAACTTCGCCAACCTGGTCGACCATTTACTCAGCAAAATCGAAGCCTCTGAGTACCGCCAGCTCTGCACCGAAACCCTGCTCACCCTGATGGCCTTCGTGGCCGCCAACCCTCAAGTGCAGTTTGACGATGACCTGGCCATGGACGTGGTGATCGGCCATGCGGTGCGTGTCGGCTGGCAGGAATGCCATCCGGCGACCCCGACGACGGAATACGGCCTGCACAAGGCCCAGGCCTGGGATCAGTTCTATCGCTCCTCCCCGGCGGCTTGTCGGCGTTGGCAGCTTCTGGCCCTGCAGCAGCTCACCGAGCCGGTAGCGATCTGAGGGGCAAGGGCTTCTCTGTGGTGTGCCGGCTCATCAGATCGGTTCGCTGAGGGCCATGCAGAGGTTGGGCTGTTCGACGCACTGTTCGATGAGGTCGGCCAGCTGCAGGGCCCGGGAGGCCTGGAGGCCATCGACGGCGGGCTTTTCGACGCCGCGCACGCACTGGAGAAAATGCTCCAGTTCGGCATAAAGGGGCTCGATGGAGGTGGTGCTGACCTCCTCGATGAAGCCGTCGTTGCGATAGACGAGTTCGCCATGGTCAGCGCTGACGGAACCATGGGAACGGCGATGGATGCGCAGGTTGTGGTTAAGGAAATCGGTTTCCATCAGGCTGCTGCGGCAGTGGGTGTAGAGCCTGCGGATCTTGCGATGGGCCATCTTGCTGGCCGTCAGGCTGGCCACGACACCATTGGCAAAGGCCAGGGTGGCGTTGACGTAATCAATCGGACCATCGCCACTGCGGCCCCCAGCCGCCGCCAGGCGCACCACGGGCGAGGCCGCCAACTCCAACACCAGATCGATGTCGTGAATCATCAGGTCGAGCACCACCGACACGTCATTGGCCCGGTCCGGGTGGGGGCTGTGGCGACGGGCCTCCAGCACGACGATCTCTTCGCCGCTCACCACCTTGAGCAGCTCACGGAAGGCGGGGTTAAAGCGTTCAATGTGGCCGACCTGCAACAGCTTGCCGGCCAGCTCCGCAGCCCGGATCAGGTCGGCTGCCTCCTCCTGGGTGGCGGCGATCGGTTTTTCAATCAGGACGTGCAAACCAGCCTGGAGGGCACTGAGGCCCACCTGGTGGTGCAGCAAGGTGGGCACCGCAATGCAGACGGCCTCCACCTGTCCCAACAGGTCGCGGTAATCCGGATACCACTGACAGTCGAATTTCTGAACAGCCAACTGGCCCCGTTCCCGATCGGGATCGGCCACCCCCACGAGCTCCGCATCCCGCAACAGGCTGAGCACCCGGGCATGGTGCCAGCCCATGTTGCCGATGCCGATGACCCCGACACGCACAGGGTTCATGGGCAGGGCATCGCAATAAGGGCTAATTATCCGCGATGGCGTGGCACGGGGGGCTGCCGCTGGGGGCTCAGCCATGGAGCCGGGCCATCCAGAGGCCGGCCAACTGCCAGGACGACCAGAGAAAAGCAGCCAGGATCAGCCAGTTGAGCCAGCTGGGCCGGCGGTTCTGCTGGGGCTCCATCAAACAGCCGTGGAGGTTCACCTCCCATCATGGCGGTAAAGGGCCCAGGGCTTCGGAGCGGGTGGAACGCTTTGGCCCCGTTTCCCCATCGGCACCGACACCACCGGGGCCGGGAGGGGCCATCTCAATCACGCCGTGGAGGGACCGATCCCACCCGTGCTTTTGCCTCCTTCATGGGTAGGGCATCACTGAGGGTCTCGGGACGAACGGCAGGTTCGCGAAGCAATTCAAGATCCAACATGCGAATCCGGCTTTCTCGAAGACAAAATTTGCAGCCTCCGGAGGTCTGAAGGTGCTTCTCAGGTGTGATACTTATTGGCTTGACGGGGTGGGTTTTGCACCGGATTAAAATGGGACTTTTATAGCTCCTATATACAATGCCGTGGTAGTCGTAATGTTGATCGAAACGGGCCTTGGCTCTGGCTAGAAACGTTTCTACGTTGATGGGGCTGCCCATGCCTATAGTCAGTGCTCCAACACTTTACCAAGTTTGCCCCCATTGCCCCGATGGCAGCCCTGGCTTGGCCGCCGCAACCCTGTTTTATGTCCAAGGGGTGCTCAAATGGCGTCGGGGCACCATTGTTAACCCGACTTCGAAGCTTGGAAGCTCAGGGCGACACCGTTGTTGCAGTAGCGCTTGCCAGTGGGCCGGGGCCCGTCGTTGAAGACATGTCCCTGATGGCCGCCGCAGCGCCGACAATGGTATTCCGTGCGCGGAATGATCAGCCGAAAGTCCTGGCTGGTCACTACTGCGTTTGCCAGGGGTTGCCAGAAACTGGGCCAACCGGTGTGGCTGTCGAATTTGCTCCCTGAGGCAAATAGCGGCAACTGGCAGCCGGCACAGAGATATTGACCGTTCCGTTGCTCCTGGTACAGGGCACTGCTGAAGGGTCTCTCGGTGCCATGCTGCCTCAGGACGTGGAAAGCGGCAGGGCTGAGCCTCTTCTTCCAATCCGCTTCACTGAGTTGCCACTGGGCGTCGGTGCTCGCTGGCGTTGCGGCTTCCGCACTCTCGGCTCGTCGCCCTAGAAAAGGAATCGAGATCAAGGGCGCCAGACCTCGCTCCCAAAGGGCTTTTAAGGCAAAACGACGACTGCTCCCTGCCATGGATTCAGCCCACCCAGCCAGCACTCAGGACCACCGCCAGCCCCAGGAACAGGCCAAGTAGGGTCCAGGTGACACGGTTGAGGGTGGCTTCGGCACTACGGGCACTCGTGAACATCGAGCCTCCAGTGGAGAAGAGGCCGCCCATGCCATCGCCTTTTGGACTGTGCAACAGCACGCTGGTGATGAGGAGGGCGGCTGAAAGCATCCACACGGAAGAAACAATCGTGCGCAGCATGGTTGGACTCGGTGGTGGAGGTGAAACCCCCAAGGTGGTGGGGAGCTGACTTGGATCTCAACTGCTGGCCGCAGAAGTCAGGCTGCGAGTGCTCTGGGAGCTACCCAGGGGCTCAATCAGAGAGTTTCCAGTCATCCTAGCGGGCTTGGGCAGACCCAGAATTTCCAGCAAGGTAGGGGCGATGTCGGACAGACCTCCCTGAACGCGTAGGCGCACATCGGTTCCATGGCCAGGAAGTTTTCGTTGTTCGCCTTCCACCAGAATCACCGGAACCGGGTTGGTGGTGTGGGCGGTCCAGGGGCGACCATCGGGTCCCTGCATGACTTCGGCATTGCCATGGTCGGCGGTGATCACCATCGTGCCTCCCATGCGGTTCGTGGCCTCCAGAAGTCGGCCGATACAGCCATCGACTGTGGTGATGGCTTCGGTGGTCGCCTGCATCTGGCCGGTATGGCCGACCATGTCTGGGTTGGCGTAGTTGATCACCACCAGGGAATAAATGCCTTTCCGGATGGCAGCGATGCAGTGATCGGTCAGTTTCTCCGCCGACATGGCCGGCGATTGGTCGTAGGTGGCGACCCGTGGTGAGGGCACGAGGTGGCGATCTTCACCGGGGAAGGCCTGTTCGATGCCGCCATTCATAAAATAGGTGACGTGGGGATATTTTTCTGTTTCAGCCGTACGGAATTGCCTCAGTCCTTGCTCTGAAACGACTTGGCCCAGCAGCCCATCAAGGGATTCGGGCGGGAAGGCGATGGCGACGGGCAATCGTGTCGCCCGCCTCGATCAGCTCAGGGGATAAACGCACCGGTTCAAGGAACTCATCACTGACCCCATTGCTATACGACTCTTCCAGAATTTCGGCTGGTGATAGAGGGGAAGGTTGCGAGGGTTCCGTGAGCAGTCGATAGGCTTTCTCGGTCCGATCCCAACGGTTGTCCCGATCCATTGCCCAGTAGCGACCGCAGAGGGTGGTGAGATGGCCGACGCCGGACGCATCGATGAGTTGCTGAATGCGCGCCAAAAAATTCGGAGCACTGTTGGTTGGTGTATCCCGACCATCGGTGATGGCGTGGATGCAGATTTCCTTAAGGCCCCTGGCCGCGGCCCAGCGCAGCAAACCGCCCAGATGTTCGACGTGGCTGTGGACCCCTCCATCGGAACACAGACCGATCAGATGCAGCCGGCCACCGTTGGCCACCAGGTTGTCTCCGGCAGCATTGAGCACCGGATTGGCCGCCAGGCTGCCGTCCTGGACCGCCTGGCTGATCCGCACAAGCTCTTGGCGAATGATGCGACCACAGCCGATGGTGAGATGGCCCACCTCGGAATTGCCCATCTGGTTGTCAGGCAGCCCTACGGCGGCCCCACTGGCCGAGATCAGGGTATGGGGATAGGCGTGCCAAAGGGCATCCATCACCGGGGTATCGGCACTGCGCACGGCATTGTGCTCGCTTTCTTCTCGGAATCCCCAGCCATCCAGGATGGCCAGAACGACGGGAGCTATGGGGCGTTGAGGGTCAAGGCTGGCCTTCGGTTCCGGGATTACCGCCATCGATGCCGAGCCATCAACCCCTGCTTGGCCGATGGACGCTTGTTTGAGGGAAGGAACTGAAATCACCCGAAGGCCCGCTCCTTAAAGAATTTGCATTCGCTGCCAATTTACAGCCCGCTCTTCTCAATCCTCCTTTCTGGACGCCTGGCGTCAGGTTTTGGTCACATGGGCCACTTAGCATGGCCTTTGTTTAGCTCAAAGGCCCTGCTCCCTATGTCTGCGCCGGCTGATTTGGAGCAAGAGGCTGGGAACCGCGTTCAGATTCTCTCCAGCGTTGAACTATCCCGCACCCTGGATCGCTTGGCATCGCAGATCCTTGAGATTGTTGTCGATCCCGAAGCCCTCGTGCTGTTGGGAATCCCGACCCGCGGTGTGGCATTGGCCCAGGTACTGGCGGATCGCTTGGAGCTGATTGGCGGCCATGCCGTGGCCTACGGCAGTCTGGATCCCACCTTCTATCGCGATGATCTTGAACGCGTCGGCACAAGACTGGTAGAGGCCACCCAGCTCCCGGTGAGCCTGGATGGGCGACACGTGGTGCTGGTGGATGACGTGATCTTCACGGGGCGCACCGTTCGGGCGGCCCTTGAGGCCCTGCAGAGCTGGGGACGTCCCCATCGGGTTCAACTGGTGGCGATGGTGGATCGGGGCCATCGCGAACTCCCCATCCAGCCCGATTTCTGCGGTCGTGTCGTACCGACCACGCGCCGTGAGACCATCCAGCTCTGCCTGCAATCCGTCGATGGCGAGGAAGGGGTCTACTTGATTCGTCCCAGTCCCCCCATCTGAGGTTCGCCTGGGTCCGACCCCCTGGGGTATCAGAGGGGCGAGAGCTCGTCGGCTCGGAAATGGGCACGGAAACGGCCGAAGGCCACGATCACCGGCAGGGTTGGGCTAATGGGTCGCCCCTTCCAGTCTTCCAGCACCTGGACCACTTCTCCCTGCTGACCCTGAAGGTCATAGGCCGCGCCCCGATGTTCTGGATGGGTGTAAACCACCACATTGCTGCTCACCCTGACCTGGTCGCCTGCCTGCATGAATCGATGGTCTTCGCGCTCGGGCAATCCTGTCATGGCCGCTGCTGACCCTTGCGGGGTATGCAGTTCACTTCCGGACCCTCTTCCAGCACCTCGCCACCCGCGGCATTACAGCCCTGCTTAAAAGCCTGCCACTGGGGCAGGCCAAGCTGCAGGCGCTTCCGGATTTCGGCATCGAGCCGCTCGGTGGGCACTCCTGCGGGGTCAGGGCCGTGGCTGTGTTGGTGATGCTCCTGGTCCAGGGCCGCAGCCCCCTGCTCCACCCGACGGCGCAGCGCCTGGCTATGCCGTTGCCACCAGGGGTGGTCCAGGCGGTTGAGGGCATCGAGCGCCTCCCACCAATGGCCCATGGCGGCCTGTCGTTCGGCCCGGGCGGCCTCCAGTCGGTTGCGATTCCAGTTGCTGCTCAGCGCTTCCTGCAGCGCGGCTGCTTCGGTTGGTTGGGTTTGACCGAGGCGGGCGAGGGCCGCCACGGCCCCCTCCGGATCTCCCTGGTTGAAGTGGCGCAGGGCCTCCTGCCGCAGGGTGGCCGTCGCCTTGGTGGCAGTGGTGCCGGTCGTAGTGGTGCTGGTTGCGGGGCAGGGGCCCCCGGGCCAACATGGCTTTTGGCTTGGAGGGGGGGCCGGGCGGCGGCTGGGGGACTGGGGATGCAGCGCCATCACCAGCCCCACCGCCGCCAGGCCCAGGCCAAGCCCCACGACCCTCCACCGGCGTTGGGGATTAGGGGAGGCCGTTGGCTCAGCGTGGGAACCCTTCCTGTCCATGGACGGCGGCTAACGATCGGGCAGCTTCCATGGTCGCTTTGCAGCGGCGGCTGGGGAGTCAGCGCACCGGACCCAGGCAGAGGGGCCCATGCTGCCCGGCGCTGCACAAATCTTCCGCCTCCAGGAGCAATTGGCCGTTGGCATCGATGCTGAAGCGCAGGCGCAGGCGGTCCTCTCCCCGGCGCCCTGGGCTGGCCAGGGGCAGGGTGAGGGCCGGTGTGGGCCAGGTTTCCACCCGCGGCTGGCCGGCTTGCCGTCGGTTCAGCACCGGCAAACCATCGACGAACATCACCTCCGGGCGCTCCTTGGGCAGCGGTTCC
>JAPLIF010000094.1 GCA_026389255.1 Cyanobacteriota bacterium | reverse complement strand
CACCCTCACCCACAAAAAAGACCCCTTGCGGCGCAAGGAGTCTGACAGGATGGAGCCAAGCGGATTCGAACCGCTGACCCCCTGCATGCCATGCAGGTGCTCTACCAGCTGAGCTATGGCCCCATTGATGCGCTGGGCTTCGGCCCATCACCTCAACAACATACATGGCGGCGCTCCTCAGAGCTGGCGCCAGACGGCCACCAGCCGACCCTGGATCTGCACCTGGTCGGCGGGCAGCAGCAGGGGCGGATAGGCCGGATTTGCGGCCTCGAGGCGCACCTGGCGCCCCTGGCGGTGGAAGTGCTTGAGGGTGGTGCCACTGCCGGCCACCAGGGCGCTGACGATGGCGCCGTCCCGCAGGCGATTGGGATCGGCCACCGGCTCCATCAACACCACGTCGCCATCGGCGATGTGGGCCTCCACCATCGAATCGCCGTTCACCGTCAGGGCGAAGAGGTCGCGGTTCTCCAGCAGGGGCTGGAGGTCGAGGCGGTCGCGGTCGTCGGCGGCCGGATCGATCAGCCCCCCCGCCGCCACCGATCCCAGCACGGGGATGCCCGGCGGGCTGCCCCCCAGCAACTGCAGGGTGCGGGCCTGGCCCTCCTGCCAGGTGATCCAGCCCTTCTGCTGCAGGTGGCGCAGGCGGCTCTGGATGGGGGCCGGCGACCGCAATCCCATCGCCTCCACCATCTGGCGGATCGAGGGGCTGTGGCGATGGCTGGCGATGTAATCCTGCAACCATTCGTAGAGCTGCTGCTGGGCGGAGGTGAGCTCCTGGGGGGCGGGCACCGGCGGATGGCGAAACTCTGGTACAGATGTACCGTCCCGCGGGCGGTTTGTCCAGCTTCGGGTTGGATTCAGCTCAGGCGGGGGCCAATAGGGCCGCCAGCAGGGCCTGCTGCACGTGCATTCGGTTCTCGGCCTGGTCGAAGACCCGACTCTGGTCGCCTTCGATCACGCCGGCGCTGATCTCCTCGCCGCGGTGGGCCGGCAGGCAATGCAGCACGATCGCCCGGCTGTCGGCTTCCGCCAGCAGGGCCCCATCGAGGCACGTCGGCCTGCTCCTGCTCCTGCCCCATCGACGCCCAGACATCGGTGTAGACGGCCTGGGCGCCGCGGACGGCCGCCACGGGATCATGGACAACGGTGATCTGGGTGCGGCCCGCGGCCAGGGCGGCGGCCCGTTGCACCACGGCCGGATCCGGGGCAAACCCCTCGGGCGTACCGACCCGCACGTTCACCCCCAGCAAGGCGCCGGTGAGCATCAGCGAATGGGCCACGTTGTTGCCATCGCCCACGTAGGCCAGGGTCAGGCCCTGCAGGTGCCCAAAGGCCTCCTGCAGGGTGAGGAAATCGGCGAGGGCCTGGCAGGGGTGCTCCTCGTCGGTGAGGGCATTGATCACCGGGATCGTGGCCCAGTGGGCGTAATCGGCCAGATCGGCCTGGGCAAAGGTGCGGATCGCCAGGGCATCGCAATAGCGACTCAGTACCCGGGCCGTATCGGCGATCGGTTCGCCCCGACCCACCTGGGTGACGGTCGGCAGCAGGTCGATGGTCTGGCCGCCGAGGCGGGCCATGGCCACCGTGAAGCTGACCCGGGTACGGGTGGACGCCTTGGTGAAGATCAAGCCCAGAACCCGGCCCGTCAGATCAAACCTCTGGTTCCCCGCCTTGAGCTCGGCGGCCAGGCTCAGCAGGGCCTCCGTTGCGGCGCGGTCCAGATCGCCGGAAGAGAGAAAATCACCGCCGGCGAGGCCAGCGAGGGCGACGTCGAGGGAGGCCATGGCCGCTCCGTCAAAGAACCCTTATCGGAGATCCAAGGCCCCGCGGTCAAGGGGGGGCCTGGGAACCCGGTGGGCTGGGCCGGGCCTCAGGGGGTGGCGGTGGCCACCAGCACCTGCTCGGCCTGCACCGCCTCGTCGGAGGGCATGACGCTGCTGGCCAGGAGCCCCTTGAGTTCGTCGCCCTCAATCACCTCCTGGGCCAGGATCTTCTCGCTGATGCTTTCAAGCAGCGGCCTGTTCTGGCGCAGGATGCTCAAGGCCCGGCCGTGGGCCCGGTCCACCAGCCCCCGCACCTCCCTGTCGATGGCCTGGGCGGTGGCATCACTCACCGAACGGCGGGGATTGTTGCCGCCGCCCAGAAAGCGGTTGCCCCCCTGCTTGTCGTAGGCCAGGGGGCCCAGGGTTTCGCTCATGCCGTAGGTGCCCACCATCTGCTCGGCGATGTCGGTGGCCCGCTGCAGATCATTGGAGGCGCCGGTGGTGACCTCACCAAAGACGATTTCTTCGGCGCTGCGGCCCCCCAGCAGGGTGGCGATCTGGCCCTCAAGATCTTCCTTGGAGTTGAGGAAACGCTCTTCGGTGGGAAGTTGCAACGTGTAACCCAGGGCACTCATGCCCCGCGGCACGATCGAGATCTTGGCCACCTTGCTGCCCCCGGGCATCAGGTGACCGACGATGGCGTGGCCGACCTCGTGGTAGGCCACCACTTTTTTCTCATCGGCCTGCAGCACGCGGCTGCGTTTTTCCAGGCCCGCCACCACCCGCTCGATCGCCTCATTGAGATCCCGCTGTTCGACGCTGGTGCGCTTGACCCGGGCCGCCAGCAGGGCCGCCTCGTTGACCAGATTGGCCAGGTCGGCGCCGGCAAAGCCGCTGGTGGCCTGGGCGATCTTGTCGAGATCAACCCCTTCGGCCAGTTTCACCTTTTTGGCATAAATGTCCAGAATCGTGCGCCGGCCGGAGAGATCGGGGCGATCGACAAGCACCTGGCGATCGAAACGGCCCGGCCGCAACAGGGCCGCATCGAGGGTTTCGGGTTGGTTGGTGGCGGCCAGCACGATCACCGGCTTGTCCTTGGAGGCAAAGCCATCCATCTCGGTGAGCAGCTGGTTGAGGGTCTGCTCGCGCTCGTCATTGCCGCCCACAACGCCCATGGAGCCGGAACGACTCTTACCGATGGCATCCAGTTCGTCGATGAAGATGATGCAAGGCGCTTTTTTCTTGGCTTCTTCGAACAGATCCCGCACCCGCGCCGCACCGGCACCCACAAACAATTCGACAAATTCAGAGCCTGAAATAATGAAGAACGGCACGCCGGCTTCCCCGGCCACGGCCTTGGAGAGCAGGGTCTTCCCCGTACCAGGAGGCCCCACCAACAGAACCCCCTTGGGGATACGGGCGCCGATGGCGACATAGCGCTCCGGCGTCTTAAGAAAATCGACGATCTCGTTGAGTTCGGCTTTGGCCTCATCGACACCGGCCACATCGGCAAAGGTGACGCGGGATTCTTCATCGGGCACATAAACCCTGGCCTTACTTTTGGTAAAACTCAGGGCCCCTTGGGCCCCACCCATGCCACTGCGACTGGCAAAGAATTGCAGGACAACAATGAAAATCAGCGGCGGCACAACCCAGCTCAGCAGGGTTGT
>JAPLIF010000113.1 GCA_026389255.1 Cyanobacteriota bacterium | reverse complement strand
CTGGATTTCCCGCAGATTGATGCAGGCGCAAAGCTTAAGAATTGCTGAATTAAGCGCATTTGTTTATCGGGCTTTTAGGTATCAGGATAAATACTTAAGCCTGCGGGATCCTTGCTTAAGCAAATATGGATTTGAACGCATTCCTCGGTTTGCTCATTAGTTTACGTCGGCAATGTCAATAGCCCATGACCTTAATCACTACTTCCCCCTTTCGCAGGCCTAAGGTTTTTGTTGGTTTGATTGGCTCGTGTGCCTTTGGGCTTGCCATGGGTCAGCCTGCAAACGCTGTTACTCTTTCATTCACGTCTGTCCAGGCTCCATTCCTGTGTCCTTCAGGAATCTGCGTCTATGACGTTCTCACAACTTCCGACGTGCCGCCGGGCCAACCCCCCTTCCCGGCCCCACCCATTACCTACTCCACACTCAGCTCAGGTAGCTTTGCCCTGAACGGCTACAGCTATCAGTTTGTCAACGCCACTGCAGCGTCGGCTTTTGCGACGGCCTACAACGGCTCTAACCCGCCTGCGGTCCTCGAGGAGGCCAACGACAACTCCCTTGGGGAAAGACCGGCCAATCCGAATGAGGATGGGGGCCCGCTGTTCTTTACAGGAGTCGGCACCTTCAATTTCGGTCCTGTGGGGAGCCTGACCACGGCGAATGGTCAGTACTTCACTCGCACAGGCCAGGCCTCCAATAACTTCAGTTCCAACATCTCTGGAACAGGCCAGCTCTCAGGGACGCTTCCCCAGCGTCAGGTTTGGGGCATCTACAAGTGCATCAGCGGCAGTTGCGCCGTGAATCCCGCCACCCCTGTGCCTGCCCCCTTGCCCATGCTTGGTATCGGTGCCGCCTTCGCCTACAGCCGCCGCATGCGTCTTCGCTTGAACCGCGAGCTCGGTTGATATCTAGGCTTAACTGATTCTGAGCTGAAATAGCTTTAACCAACCCCGCCGACATAAGTTGGCGGGGTTTTTGTCTGGGTCCATGGTTTTTATTGTTGGCTTGGCGCTACGGGCCTTACCTTTCAAAGCAGGAAATAAAGCTGGGCCATGGGCAGCGTTTCGGCTGGCTCGCAGGCCAGTAATTCACCATCGGCAAAGACTTCGTAGGTCTGGGGGTCCACCTCCACCTTGGGCGTAGCACTGTTGTTGCGCATCGCTGCCTTGCCGATGGCGCGGGTGTTCACCACCGGGACGCAGGTTCGCTTCAGCCCTAACCGCCTAGGCAGATCGGCATCGAGGCAAGCCTGGCTCACAAAGGTGAGGCAGCTGGGGGCCAGGGCCCCACCGAAGGCGGCAAACATGGGCCGGCCATGGACAGGCCCAGGGGTGGGGATCGAGGCATTGGCATCCCCCATTTGGGCCCAGACGATCGAGCCCCCCTTGAGCACCAGTTCGGGTTTGACGCCAAAAAATCCCGGCTTCCACAGCACTAGATCGGCCAACTTGCCCACTTCCACCGATCCCACCTGGCTGTCGATGCCGTGGGCGATGGCCGGGTTGATGGTGACCTTGGCGATGTAGCGCTTCAGGCGGGTGTTGTCATTGCGCACGCTGTCTCCTTCCAGCGCTCCCCGTTGCACCTTCATCTTGTGGGCGGTCTGGAAGGTGCGGGTGATCACCTCCCCCACCCTTCCCATGGCCTGGGAATCGCTGGCAATAATACTGAAGGCCCCCAAGTCATGGAGGATGTCCTCGGCGGCGATTGTTTCGCGGCGGATGCGCGATTCGGCGACGGCAACATCCTCTGGAATCCTCGGGTCGAGGTGGTGGCACACCATGAGCATGTCCAGATGCTCCTCCAGGGTGTTGCGCGTATAGGGCCGGGTTGGATTGGTGGAGCTGGGCAGCACATTGGCTTCGCCGCAGATGCGGATGATGTCCGGCGCGTGGCCTCCACCGGCCCCCTCGGTGTGGAACGTGTGGATGGTGCGATTGCCGATGGCCCGGATCGTGTCTTCCACGAAGCCGGCCTCATTGAGGGTGTCGGTGTGGATGCACACCTGCACATCGAAACGATCGGCCACCGAGAGGCAGCAGTCGATGGCGGCCGGTGTGGTGCCCCAGTCTTCGTGGAGCTTCAGGCCGCAGGCGCCGGCGCGGATCTGCTCTTCAAGCGCTTCGGGGGTGCTGGCGTTGCCCTTGCCGAAGAAGCCCAGGTTGACCGGCAGCCCCTCGGCTGCCTGCAGCATCCTGGCCAGGTGGAAGGCCCCGGGGGTGCAGGTGGTGGCGTTGGTGCCCGTCGCTGGACCCGTACCGCCCCCCAGCAGGGTGGTCACGCCGCTGGCCAGGGCGGTTTCGATCTGCTGGGGGCAGATGAAATGGATATGGGTGTCGATGGCTCCGGCGGTGACGATGTGGCCTTCGCCGGCGATGGCCTCGGTGCCGGGACCAATCACGATCGTCACCCCATCGCTGATGTCGGGGTTACCCGCTTTGCCGATGGCGCAGATGCGTCCATCCTTGAGACCAATATCGGCTTTGACGATGCCCCACCAGTCCAAGATCAGGGCATTGGTGATCACGGTGTCCACCGCCCCAGCATCGCGAGGGGTCTGGGCTTGGCCCATGCCGTCGCGGATGACCTTGCCGCCCCCGAACTTCACTTCGTCGCCGTAGCTGGTGTAGTCCTTCTCCACCTCAAGGAGGAGCTCGGTGTCGGCCAGCCGCACTCGGTCACCGGTGGTGGGGCCGTAGGTCTCGGCGTAGGCGCGGCGGTTGATGCGGTACGGCATGGGATCGGTGGTTCGGGTGGGGCCGGGCAGGGAATAGAACGGTGGGACTGGCGAGCCGCCCCTAGGCCAGGGGGCCGTTGATCAAGCCGTTGAACCCGAAGACCTGCCGCGCTCCGGCGTAGGGCACCAGGTTCACGTCGCGGCTATCGCCGGGTTCAAAGCGGATGGCCGTGCCCGCGGGAATGTCGAGCCGCAGGCCCCTGGCCGCCTCGCGATCAAACCTCAAGGCCATGTTGGCCTCGTAGAAATGGAAATGGGATCCGATTTGCACCGGTCGGTCGCCCGTATTGGCCACCGTGAGGGTGGTGACGGGCCGACCGGCGTTGAGCTCAATCTCGCCGGATTCCGTTAGTAACTCGCCGGGGATCAGGGGGGGCATGGGCTCAGGGGCAGACGGGAGTCCGCTCAGCATGCCGCCATTCTTCCAGTGATCCGTGGGTCATTGGCTACGGCACAGCCATACGGATGGGATCGTGGAGGGTCACCAACTTGGTGCCATCGGGAAACACAGCTTCAATCTGAACCTCGTTGATCAGTTCCGGCACCCCCTCCATCACCTGATCGCGGCTGAGCCAGGTGGAGCCCTGCTCCATCAGTTCGGCGACACTGCGGCCATCGCGGGCCCCCTCCAGCACCTGGAAACTGAGCCAGGCCACGGCCTCGGGATGGTTGAGCCTGAGGCCGCGATTCAAGCGACGCTCCGCTAGCAGGGCCGCGGTCACGATCAGGAGCTTGTCTTTTTCCTGGGGG
>JAPLIF010000262.1 GCA_026389255.1 Cyanobacteriota bacterium | reverse complement strand
AGGGCCCTGGAGTTCTTCGGCACCGTCGACATCCTCGTCAACAATGCCGGCCTTGTGTTCGTGGAAGACCTCCTGGATACCACCCTCGACCACTGGGAGCAAACCCAGAGGGTCAACTTGCGGGCCCCCTTCCTGCTCGCCCAGACGGTTGTTCCCAAGATGATCGAGCAACGGCGCGGCAAGGTGATCAACATCTCCTCGCTGGCGGGGGGGCTGGCGCCCCTGGGCCACGCCGCCTACTCAGCCTCCAAGGCCGGCCTCAATCTGCTCACCCAGACGATGGCGGCCGAATGGGGGCGGTTCAACATCCAGGCCAATGCGGTGGCGCCCACGGTCATTCTCACCGAGATGGGCCAGAAGGTCTGGGGCGATCCGGGCAAGGGCGACCCGATGAAGGCCCGCATCCCCGCCGGCCGCTTCGGCGAACCCATCGAGGTGGCGGACCTGGTGCTGTTTCTGGCGTCGTCGGCCTCCAACTTCATCGGCGGCCAAATCATCCGGCTCGATGGCGGCTTTTCGGCCGTCTGACGTCAGCCGGGTTGGGGCCGTCCCGGCTGACGTTGGTGGGCCCGCCTGCTGGCAAACTTCTGAAGATTCTTCCAGCGCCGCGCCGTCCCGCCCCATGACAAGCAGGAACGGCCGGATCGTCCTCATCACCGGTGGCAATAGGGGGCTGGGCAAGGAGATCGGTCGCCAGCTTGGCCACCATGGCTGCACCGTGATTCTGGCCGCCAGGGACGAGCGGGCCGGAGAGGCGGCAGCGGCTGAACTGACGGCGGCTGGCTGCGAGGCCCACTCGGTTCGCCTCGATGTCACCAACTCCGATCACATCGATGCACTGGTGAGCCATCTGGATACGACCTTCGGCCGCGTGGACGTGCTGATCAACAACGCCGGCATTGCCCTGGAGATGGACGGCATGCCCACCAATGCGGACAAGATTCGCCGCACCCTTGAGGTCAATCTCATCGCCCCGTATGCGATCACCCAGGCCCTGCTGCCGCTTTTGGCCCGCAGTGAGGATGCCCGCGTCATCAACCAGTCATCGATTCTCGGCTCGATGGATGCCGCCCACAACCGTTGGCATGAGTTCGAGGACCAGATGACCGTGGGCTATTCCACCTCCAAGGCCGCCCTGGGCATGCTCACCCTGATCCAGGCCAAGCGGCTGGCCAGCCAGGGCATCCTTGTCGCCGCTTCCCATCCCGGCTGGGTGAAGACCGATCTCGGCGGTGAAGACGCGCCGATGGAACTCCAGGAAGGGGCCCATACGGTCGTCCATCTGGTGACGATGGCCCGGGAGCATTTCCCCCACAGCCACATGCATCACCGGGGCGAGCGCGTGCCCTGGTAGTTGGATGGATTCGCCAGGGCTAGGGCAATGGCGGCTAGCCAGGCCCGCTCAGCGCCCCAGGCGTCGGCGCAGCCGACGTGACCAGCCCAGGGCTGAAAGCGCACCAAGCACCGGCAGGGGACCCGGGACGGGGGTGGTGGGTTGGGTGTATCCGCCCAGATCCGCTGCCGAGGCCTTGTAGGCCTGCAGGAGGCCGGGAATCAACTGATAACCAGCGGGTAAGTTGCCAAGGTTTGTGGTGCCGGTGTTTCCGGTGGCGTCGATGGCATAGCAATTGGTCGCCGCATCAAGATCGCACTGCAGACGATTGCCGTTGCTGGGATTGAAGTAGACATCAAATTGTGTGTTTGACCCGTTCTGAGTCACGGAATAGTCGTTATCTGTGCCTGCAAGCAGGAGATAGGAGCCATCATTCAGGCGAGGGCCAACGGCCAGTCCTTCCCATTTTTCGGGCGACCTGTTGTTCAAGGCTGCGATCGTGTTGATATCCAGGTCGATGAAAACAGAGCTTTTCGTAACCGGTGTGATGTTAAGGCCAAGGGGTGAGGTGAGATCGAGCGATGACACGTCAGAGGCGCCGTTGAGATCAATCATAAAAATATTTTTGTCGGGAGAGGCAAGTGTGGAATTGACTCCCACGCCGCGATTGTTGCGTTCGATCACCATAAATCGATGGTCGTCGAGAGCCACGATTTCTGAAATGCCACGCCCCTGGCCAGTGCTGGCGAGCTGATAAGCGTATTGGCCAACAACATTGCCCGAATCAACGTCATATTTGAGAATGCGTGTGTACCCACTGCGTGCAAAGGTTGAGCCGCTTGAATCGCCATCGGTAATCACACCATTTTGAAGCATGGCAAAGGCAAAGCGGCCATCCGGGCTTACCGCCAGCCCTTCAAGTCCCCGATTGCCTTCCCGTCCTGACGTCAGGGTGCCAGGCTTGGGGCTTGCAAGGTAATCGGTGTTGCTACCCGACTTTGGAATGACGTTGCCGGGAACTGAGAAGGAGCGAATGAATTGCCCTGCAGGATTGAACTCATACAGCGAAGGTCCATATTCGTCGGAAACCAGAAAGTTACCAGAGCTGGGCAGCACTACGATTCCCTCGGGGTCGAAGGAGTTGCCAAGAATTCCTGCCGAGGCGGGTGCAATGCCATTCAGATAGGTGTTCCCATTCCGGAAAAGAATGGTCTGCAAAATCTGGAAGTTCGAAATAGCGCCCGTATTGTTGTCAACGTCCAAGCTGAAGCGTTGAAGGCGTGTCTTGTAGTCCAGTGTTCCCCCACCCGGTCCTCGGTCGGACAGTCCAAACCACTGGTTCTGGGAAGGGAGGTAATAGAGGCCTGAAAAGGCACCAAAGCGTCCGTTGTTGGCTGTCGTGCCCCCGGAAAGATCGAGAGTGTTGCCAGGGATGGTGAGGCTGTTGACGTACGCGGGAGCAGCCAGCGCCGGCAGGGCCATGCCTGTTTGCCAGGTCGTGGCCATCAGTGCTAATTAGAATGCAGGCTTGCGCAGCAAGGCAAGTAAATCCTTAAACCCTTGACGATCTGATACGCAAGCCACGGGTTGGTCTGGACAATGAATAGGTAGAAACTATAGGGATAGTCTGCTGATCAGGTTAAGGACTGTTTGTCGCTTGGTTAAATCTCGCCCCGGATGCTGCGCCAGGGCGGCCCCGCTTCCTCTTGTCGGGGCGGCTTCCTCATTCCTCCCCCACCCCCGGCACCACCCCCTGGGCCGCCAGATAGGCCAACACCTGGGCCACCGAATCCTCCAAGCTTTGGCTACCCGTATCAATGCGAAGTTCGGGGTGTTCTGGTTCTTCGTAGGGGCTGGAGATGCCGGTGAATTCTTTGATCTCTCCGGCGCGGGCCTTGGCATAGAGCCCCTTGGTGTCCCGCCCTTCACAGACGGCCAGGTCGGCGGCGCAATGGATCTCGATGAAATCGCCGGCCTGCACCAGGGCCCGGGCGCGGCGGCGGTCGTCGCGGAAGGGGGACACGAAGGCCGTCAACACCACCACGCCGGCATCCAAAAACAACTTGGCCACTTCGCCGATGCGGCGGATGTTCTCCTCCCGGTCGGCATCGGAGAAGCCCAGATCGGCGCAGAGGCCATGGCGCACGTTGTCGCCATCGAGCACGTAACAGGCCAGCCCCTGCTCAAACAGGGCCGAATTGACGGCATTGGCCAGGGTGCTCTTGCCGGCGCCGCTCAGCCCCGTGAACCAGAGGATGGCGCTGCGGTGGCCCCTTTGGTGCGCCCGGGCCGCCCGGGTCACGGTGGAGTGGTGCCAGACGATGTTGGTGGCCTTGGCGGCCGGACCTTCGGGGGCCTGGGAGCTGGTCATCGGCGGTCGCAGCAACGGGAGGGATGGGATCCATTGTCCCTGGCGGGGGTGCCACCGAGATCGTGCGGGAGGCCCTGGAGCGCGAGCTGCAGCGGCAGCGCCGGATCCGTCGCAGCGCACGCCTCCAGCAGGAGCTGTCCCCCCTGCAGGACCAAGCCGCAGACCCGGCCAGGCCTTTTGATGCCAGCGAGCTTTACGGGGCCGATGGTCTGCCCGGATGATTCTCGACACCGCCACCGTGATCGCCATCATTCAGCGGCAGCCCGGCTGGCAGCAGATTCGCAGCCAGCTGGAGCAGGCCACGGGATCCTTGTCCACGCGCCTGTGTCGGCGAAGATTTTCGCGCCGCTGGGTTCTAAGGGGTGGGCGCTAACAGCAAGATTGGACCAGGGTGATGACTTGCCTGCGCTATTTTTTGTCTTCGGCCCGAAAGCCCTGTCCAGCCAACAATGAAATTCAGTCGATTTTATCTCATTTTTTCTGCCGTTGGACTGCTGCCCATCGCCTTGAGCTATGGAGTCGACACGAATCGAATCCTGCCGAAACTTCTACAGATTCATCCCGTCGAAGGAGGCGTGATTCATATCTTCAGGGCCATCATGGGGCTCTATCTCGCCACCATCGTTCTTTGGCTGCTTGGGGCTATCCGTGGTGGTGGGCTGATGCGTACCGCTTTGATTGGCGAGATTGTCTTTATGGTTGGCTTGGTGGCCGGCAGAATCCTGGACCTGCTGGTGGCTGGTTGGCCCAGCCCGATGTTGATGGCTTATGCCGTTGCCGAACTGGTGCTGGCCGCTTGCGGTATTTTTTGCCTCAAGCAGTTTGACAGCCAGGCTGCTTTCACCGAAACATTGCCGATCAGCAACTCAGGCCGGGCTGTCTAATCCAGCCAAGCCGGCCAAGGGGCCACTGCCGTCATCCAGGAGACCCGCAGAGGGTTCACCCCCGGCCGATTTCCTTCTTGACCGAAGACGATGTCAGCCGCGGTTCCCACCAGATCAACCTTGTCTCAGGCCAACCCTATGGGGCCGTCCCCGAGCCGTCGAATATCGAGGCGGTGATCACCCCATTCCCCACCGGCTCCGCTGGCGCCCCACAGCTCTGGAAGCTCAACCACTACTACGAGCCAGGCGATCTCACGGACGTCTTCCTATTGCCTCTAGCTTTTAGACGGCCAAAACGCAGGAGAAGAGGATAATACGCCGATCCGTCTAAAACCTGTCAGCCTCCCTCTCTTCGAGACGCTCAGCCGCAGTTGTATCAACCATGGAGTCACGTTCGATGTCAGGCATCACGATTAAACTGGAACGCCCCTATGTCGAAGAACTGTTAAAGCGATACGAAGATCTGATCGGCAAGGATTTTCCCGGCTATAGAAATCATATTTATCGTACGATCACTTATGCAATGCATTTTCTGGGAAATGCTGAAGAACATCAGAGGCTTGTCGAGACTGCGTTTGTCTATCATGACATCGCCCTCTAGACAGATCACGCATTAGCTTATTTGGAAGCATCTGAGGCTGTAGCTATAGCCGATAACCAGAGGCTGGGACTGGGGTTAGATCCTGATTTACTTCGTGACGCCATCCATTGGCACCACAAGATATTTCCCTACACCGGACCACACAGAGACATCATCGAGGCCTGCCGCAAGGCCGACTGGATCGATGCTTCGAAAGGAGTGCTGCGTAAGGGCATCAGCGGAGCTGCAATAAAAGAAGTTGAAGCAGCATTCCCAAACCTAGGTTTCCATGAAACATTGATGCGTCTTGCGAAAGACTATGGGGGCTCAACACTTGTTGGCGCCATCAAGGTAACCTTTGGCATCGTAAGACTATAACCTTTTCATACTCCTCAGCCTTAACCAACTCCGTGGCTCGCTGGAAGATGAGCGCGGCATCAGCCAGATCCATCTGATTCAGGCGAAGGTAGGTCGCGAGGATGTTGACATCGACGACGATCATGCGCGCCCCTCACGCTTGGATCGGTCAACCAGGTCGTGATCGAACCTGAGCGCTCTGACGAGGTCGGGAAGTCACTGACCCGACTTCCCCTTCACAGCGCCGTCTTGGCCATGCGCTAGGAGCTCATGGGCCCACCCACCACCACCAAAGCGGCACGCTCACCAGGGCCAACAAAGTGCTCCACAGCACCAGGTGGGCAGTGCGCTCCTGGTGCATCCCTGAAGCTTCGGCAATCAGCAGCACCGAGATGGCCGTGGGGGCGGCGGCCTGCAGCACCACGGCGATGCGCACCAGTTCGGGCAGCCGCAGCAGCTGGCCCACCACCAGCGCCAGCAGCGGCAGTACCAGCAGTTTGAAGGCCAGGGCCGTGGCCAGGGGCCCCCTTTCGCCGGCCCTGATCGCCGCCCCCTCCGGCCGCTTCAGCATCACCCCCAGCCGCATGCCCACCACCGTCAGGGCCAGCAGCAGCACCAGCCTGGAGGGGATCCAGAGCAGGGCGGCCACGGCATCGCCCCAGGGGCTGAGATGGATGGCCAGGGCGATGACCAGCCCCTTGAGGGCCGGACTGCCCAGGAAAATCGCCAGCAGCCGGGCGGGGGTGATCGCCAGGCCGCCGATCAGCAGCGGCCCGACGCTCCAGGTGATCAGGGTGCCGACCAGGTCGTAGGTGATGCTGTAACCGAGGGCCTGGGGGGGCAGCAGGGCCAGGGCCACCGGGATGCCGAAATAGCCGGTGTTGCCCACCACCGAGCCGAGCTGCAGGCCGCCATTGGCCAGGGCCCGCCGCAGCGGCGCCACGCCAAGCAGCAGCAGTAGGCCGATGCCATTGATCAGACCCGCCGCAGCGCCGGCGACCAGCAGATCTCCCCCCAGGCCGGATCGCAGCAACAACCCCACCAGGGTGATCGGAATGCCCCAACCCACCAGGGGGGCCGCCAGCCGGGTGGGCAGGGCAGGGAAGCGGTACCCCAGCAGCAATCCCAGCAACAGCGCGGGGATCAATTCGTAGGCGAAGCGCAGCACGGCGATTTTTGGTTGGTTTGGCTGGTCTGGGTTGGCTCCATAATCGGGCGATGCCCCCAGCCCAGCCCGCCTTATTGCAGCACCGCTCGCTACCTTCGGGCCAATGAACAAGCGGGCCCTCAGCGAAACCGAGATCTGCGACCGCTTCATTACGCCGGCATTGCAAGCGGGCCGGCTGGCTGCTGGAGCGGATGCGGCGCGAGTATTCGTTCACCGATGGCCGCATCATTGTGCGGGGTCGCCTGGTGAGCCGGGGTCGCCAGCGCCGGGCCGACTACCTGCTGGTGTACGAGGGGGTGCCATTGGCGGTGATTGAGGCCAAGGACAACAGCCAGGCGCTGGGGGCTGGCATGCAGCAGGCCCTGGCCTATGCCGAGGCCCTCAACACGCCGTTTGTGTTTGCCTCCAATGGTGATGGTTTTTTGCTGCACGACCGCACCGGCCAGAGTGCGCAACGCGAAACCACCCTGGCCCTCGACGCCTTCCCCAGCCCCGAGGAACTCTGGCGCCGCTACAGCATCTGGAAGGGCTTCA
>JAPLIF010000079.1 GCA_026389255.1 Cyanobacteriota bacterium | reverse complement strand
ACTATCGGCATCCGTGATCTACACCCTGAAACTAAGGATAGCCGGCTTCGGCTTCCGGTACAGCTAACGCTCACCATCACCTGGCCGCATGGAGGCGTTGGGAGATACACCGGAGTCTTTGGCGGCGGCTCAGGTGCATGGTGTTGTTAGACATCAAGCGGCCTGCGGAACCGCACTCCGACTTGAAGCAATATTCGTTCAGCGACTTTGCTGGGTAAAAGCTGGCTTCCTGACTCTATCGCGTGAACTATCCGGCGAGGAAGAATTGGAAGTAAGTAAGAAGTCTTCAAGTGGCCGTTAGTGAGCAGATTAGTAAAAAACTGGATCTCTTCGACAACCAGACCAGAAGCCAAGGCGAATCGATGAATTTCCTCAGGATATAAAAGGAATATATGCCCATCAGCGTCGGGCTTAAACTGCCCCGATTCGAAAATGGAAGGGTCAGGGCAATCTGAGAATTTAGGCAGGGTGTTCCGAAAGTACGCTCCATTCGGCGTGGTCATTACAATACATCCTCCTGGTTTTACAAGCCTCGCGGTTGCCTCAAGGAATCTGTCTGGGTGTGCGACATGCTCAATTACCTCTGTTATGAGGACTCCATCAAACAAGTCTGGAAAGTCTAAGTCGAATGCGTTGCCGGGGGCGTAAGCTACGTCTCCAAACGTGTGCTTTAGCTTTACGTATCCTGCAAGGTCATCGCGCAAGTCATTCCAGGTAACCTGATAACCAATTTCAGCTAGTGATAACGTGAAGTTTCCTTGAGCTGCTGCAATGTCGAGCACCCTTGCCGGCGCCGGGAGACCCCTAGTTAAGATAAGAGATCAAGCGTTTTGCTTCTGCGCACTTGATAGGCATAAGCATAACCTCGGTTGGCAATTTGATCAAAGACTTCCTCCAAGTCGAACATGTAAGAGTTCTTCCAGGACTCGGGCCAGTCGGCTTGTGGGGATGGATGGCGCATAGCGGTTTTTGCTAAGTCTAACAGTTCTTAGACGCATCCGTATATTATCCCATTCACCGGCGTTTCTGCCGCCTAAAAGCGGATGGCAAGCGGTAGGCCTCCGTGAGATCGCTTGCGATGACAAGTCATTCCCACAAGTCGGAAGTATTCCGGGTTTGATGGGCGGATCCGCCTATAAGGGTTCGCAATGATACAAATCGCCAGGAGGGTCGGTCGTGCCCAGGGGCTGCAGTTCAGCAAATACGTGTGTAAATCATCGTAATTTCTAATGTCATTGAAGTCATAAAGTTATTTCGGCAGGTGCGTCCAGAACGAAGCCCGAAACTCATTCACGTGAAACAGTGGGAAAGTCATCAAGGAATACCTCTAGCGAAGAGACACCTTCCAAATAGTCGAACAAGTTCTTCACAGGGACTCGCGTGCCCGAAAAGCACAGCGCTCCGCTCATGATTCCAGGGTCTCGCCTGACGAATCCAGAGTCCATACGCACTTCTAATTTCTTAACTCTAGAGCGTGGGGCGCTGCGGATCGTCTTTTTGAGGCTAAGTCAATATAAGCAAAACCTCTCCCAAGACCTATCCCTGATTGTCTCCTGAGCCCTTGAGCGCCCCTTGGCATCTCCTAAGACCATGGCTATTAGGGGCAATTCGAACAAGGCCTTGGCGATGCCGCCGTAGCCGGCGCCGAGGAGCCCGGCAATGCACCTGCATTACCATCCACCCCCCCCTTTTTTTTGGCCGAAGCGTCCCATGCCTGCCAGCCTCGACGTCGAATCCACCTTGACCGACCGCTACCAGACGACCGTGCCGGAAACCGTGCGGCGCGCCCTGCGGCTCGGCAAGCGCGACAAGATCCGCTACAGCATCCGCCCCAGTGGCGAAGTCGTGCTGACGCGCTCCACAAGCGCCGAAGGCCTCGAAGCTGACGACCCAGTGCTCGGCCAGTTCCTGGGCTTCCTGGCTCGTGACATGGCCAGCCATCCCGAGCGTCTGCAGGCGGTGGATGCGGGCTTGGTCGACCGGCTGCAATCGCTGGTCGGTGGCATCGAGGTCGATCTTGATGCGGCCCTATCGGCGGACGATGCATGAGTGCGGCCCGGGCCCCATCCCTGGTCGTTCACGGCTGGTCGGTTTTCGCCCAACCGCTCTTCCTCGCCCAGATTGAGGCGTTGGCGCAACAAGTCGAGGCCTTCAGGCAGAAAGACCCGACCCGTCCGGAGTACCGCCAAGGCGCCACGTTGGGCGACGATCACAAGCACTGGTTGCGGGCGAAGTTCTTCCAGCAGTACCGACTCTTCTTCCGCTACCACGCGCCGAGCCAGCTGATCGTGTTCGCCTGGGTCAATATCGAGGACTGCAAGCGCGCCTACGGCAACAGCGACGATGCCTATCGGGTGTTCCGCAAAATACTGGAGGGCGGCCACCCTGCGGACGACTGGAACCAGTTGCTGGCCGAGGCCCAAGCCGAAGGCCAGCGCTTGCAGCGGTTCGCCACTGGATTGACACCATAAGAGCTGGCGTCTGGGGCGCTGCCCCCCCTCAGACCCCCACCTTCACCTTGCCGACGCCCATGCTGCGCAGTTCCGAGAGCAGGCCGGTGAGCACCGCCTTGGCGTCGCCGAAGACCATGGCGGTTTGGGGGCGTTC
Source organism: Cyanobacteriota bacterium (assembly GCA_026389255.1). Lineage (GTDB taxonomy): Bacteria > Cyanobacteriota > Cyanobacteriia > PCC-6307 > Cyanobiaceae > Cyanobium. The sequence goes on along the minus strand of JAPLIF010000079.1, from coordinate 7,541 downwards.
GAAGAGGGCATTGGAGATGCCGGAGTAGCCGGCGCCGAGGCTGCGCTTGACCACGAACACCTGGCGGGCCTGATCCACCTCCAGTACGGGCATGCCGTAGAGGGGGCTGGTGGGGTCGCTCTTGGCGTCGGGATTGACGACGTCATTGGCGCCGAGCACGATCACCACGTCGGTGCGGGGGAACTCGGGGTTGATGGTGTCCATCTCCAGCAACTGCTCGTAGGGCACATCGGCCTCGGCCAGCAGCACATTCATGTGGCCGGGCATGCGTCCCGCCACCGGATGGATGGCATAGCTGACCTCAACCCCATGGTTTTCGAGCAGCTTGGCGAGCTCGCGCAGGGCGTGCTGGGCCTGGGCCACCGCCAGGCCGTAGCCGGGCACAAACACGACGCGCTCGGCCTGCTCTAGGGCCATGGCGCATTCCTCGGGGCTGCAGCTGGTGATGCGGCTGTAGCCCGTCTCGCCGCCAGATCCGCCGCCACCGGCGAGGGCACTGGCACCGAGGGCGCCGCCAAACAGCACCGACAGCAGCGAGCGGTTCATGGCCGTGCACATCACCTGGGTGAGGATCAGGCCGGCCGCACCCACCATGGCGCCCGCCACGATCAGCAGCTGACTGCCCACCACAAAGCCGGCGGCGGCGGCGGCCACCCCCGAATAGGAATTAAGCAACGAGATCACCACCGGCATGTCGGCGCCGCCGATCGGCAGGGTGACGCCGACCCCCAGCAGGCTGGAGCTGATCACCAACAACCACAGGGGCAATCCGGAAGGATCGCCGGGCAGCAGCACGGCACCGACAAGGGCCGCCACCGCCAGGGAGATGTTGACGACGTGGCGCAACGAACTCTGGGTCCAGGCGGGGGTGCTGAGCCAGCCCTGCAGCTTGGCCATGGCCACGATCGAGCCGCTGAAGGTGATGGCGCCGACAAACACCGAGATGGCGATCGACACCAACGCCACCATGTCGGCGCCTTCGGAATCAAACAGGGCGACGCCGACGGCCACCAGCAAGGAGGCCAGACCGCCGCAGCCATTGAACAGGGCCACCACTTCGGGCATGGCCGTCATCGGCACCTTCAGGGCGGTGATGACGCCGGCCAGGCCACCGGCGGCGGTGCCGGCGGCGATCCACAGCCAGGCCATCGGCCCCGGACGGATCTGGATCAACAGGCCCAGCACGGCCAGGCCCATGGCCACGGCCGCCAGCTGGTTGGCGCCGCGGGCGGAGCGCACCTTGGAGAGGCCCTTGATGCCGAGGCCCAGCAGCAGCACCGCCACCAGGTCGATGCCATCGGTCAGGAATTCAGTGGACATCAGTTGTCTCCCTTGCGGCGGAACATGGCGAGCATGCGGTCGGTGATCAAGAAGCCACCGACCACGTTGTAAAGGGCAAAGCCCAGGGACAGGGCCCCGATCAACAGCAGGGCCTGGTTGTCACCGGCCTTCTGGATGAGGGTGAGCGAAGCGAGCACGGTGATGCCACTGATGGCGTTGGCGCCGGACATCAGCGGCGTGTGCAGGGTGGGGGGCACCTTGCCGATCAGCTCAAGACCCAAAAGGCTGCCGAGCAGCAGCACCCACAGGGCCTGGGAAAGGGCACTCATCACGAACCTCCGTTGGGGGAACCGTTGGGATAGACGACATCCTCACGACGGCAGGTGCCGCCGTGGGTGAGCAGGCAGCCCGCCAGGATCGGATCCTCGGGATCGAGCCGCAGGCCCTCCTCGACCAGTAGGTGCTCGATCAGGGCGGCGACGTTGCGGGCGTAGAGGGCGCTGGCGTGGTTGGGGACGCTGGAGGGCAGGGCATCAGCACCAATCAGTTGCACGCCGCGGCGCTCGACCGTCTGGCCGGCGACGGTGCCAAAGCAGTTGCCGCCCTGGGCGACGGCCAGATCGACGACCACGGCGCCGGGCCGCATGCCATCGAGCATCTCTTCGCTGATCAGTCGGGGCGCCGTCCGGCCCGGCACCAGGGCGGTGCAGATCACCATGTCGGCGAGGGCGAGCTGGTCGGCCAGCTGCTGGCGTTGGGCCGCCAGGAAGGCCTCGCTGGCGGCCTTGGCATAGCCGCCCTCCTCGGCGGGCTTGTCCTCCAGTTCGGGCGGATCGATGAAGCGACCCCCCAGGGATTCCACCTGTTCTTTGGCGGCGGCACGCACATCGGACACGTAGACCACACCGCCGAGGCGCTTGGCGGTGGCGATGGCCTGCAGGCCGGCCACACCGGCCCCCAGCACCAGCACCCGCGAGGGCTGGATGGTGCCGGCGGCCGTCATCAGCATCGGCACATAGCGATCGAGGGCGGCGGCGGCCAGCACCACCGCCTTATAGCCGGCGATGTTGGCCTGGGAGGAGAGCACATCCATGCTCTGGGCGCGGCTGATGCGGGGCAGCAGCTCCAGGGCGATGGCCGAGGCCTCGCGGCCGTTGAGGGTCTCGGCCAGGTCGGTGGCGCCATAGGGCGAAAGCAGGCCCACCAGCAGGGCGCCCGGCCGCAGGCGCTGCAGGCTTGCGGCCGGTGGCGCCTGCACGCACAGCACCCCGTCGGCCTCCTCCCAGGGCAGGCCCTCCTCCGGGCCCAATTCGGCGCCGACGGCCAAAAAATCATCATCCCGGAATCCTGCAGCGGCGCCGGCCCCCTGCTGCACCTTCACGGTCACCCCCTTGCCCAGCAGCCGCCGCACGGTCTCGGGCGTGGCGGCCACCCGCTTTTCGCCGGGGGAGTGCTCCCGCGGCACCAGAAATCTCACCAAGGATCCACCTGACACAGGCCGAGTCCATTAGTAGGGAAGAGGGCACCCCTAACAAGCAAAACCGCGACCTATGTGCGGAGTCGCGCACCGGGGGGAGGCTTGGGGGGGCAGCTGATCAAGCCATTCAGGTGCCGGAAGCTCCCTTCTCCATTCGCCGCCGCCAACGCGGCTGATCCTGAGGCCCAAGGCTTCATCGACGACGGGGCCACCCCTGAGCCCATCACCCCCCGCCGCCCTTCCGCCAACCTGAAGCCCCTCTGCAATGGCCCCAGCTGATGACGGTGAACCGCGAGAAGCTGGAGAAGCTGGGCCGCTTCCTGCTGCGCGGCCTGCGCATCGGCGCCAGCACGGTGTCGATCGTGGAGCTGCTGCGCAACGACTGGACCGGCGGCATCAGCGCCGGTCTGGCCTGGTTGGTGTTCCTGCAGGTGGAGCGGCGGCTGCCACCCCTCAGCCCGGACCCCGAGGACTGATTCGCAGGCAACGGGCCAGCGCCCGCGCAGTGATGATTCCTGATGGATGCTGGCCTGATCGACGCTGATGGCCAGCTCACCCCTCCGTACCGCAGCCAGGATGCCCGGTCGGCCTAAGAACAGCCTGGGCCCCTTGGTGCTGTTTCATGGCTGCGACAAGGATGTTGCTGAATCCGTTTTGAGTGGAGAGGCAACACTTCAGCCCAGCGAAAATGATTACGACTGGCTCGGCAACGGCATCTATTTCTGGGTCGACAGCCCAGAGCGGGCTTTGTCTTGGGCCAATCTCCGCAGATCCTCCCCATCGGTGATCGGCGCTTTTGCCTACCCGGGTAACTGCCTCAACCTGACCGACTACGGAGTGATGAATGAATTGGCCCTTGCCTATGAAGCCACCCTTGGCATTTCCGGAGCAGCAGTGGAGTTCCCCCGATTTCGTGAACAGGTCTCAGGGCTTCACAAAATCGATTGTAGGGGTCGCCGCGAGGCATTGCTCGTAATTGATTGGACTGAGGAAACCGATCGTTGAATGGCGGCGTTCGCGGTTGTAGTAGCCCTCGATCCAGAAGGCCAATGACCTCTGGATCTGAGCCGGATTGAACAGGGTTTCAGCATCGTCATCGAGGTCCAGTTCAAATTTGAGGGTGGAAAAAAGCTCTCCACAACTGCGTTGTCCCAGCAGCAGCCCTTGGCAGACATGCTGCAGCTGATCTCATGCTTCTTGAGCAGCTTGCGGTAGTCGGAGGCCCGATACTGACTGCCCTGATCCGTGTGGATGATCAGTTGCTCCGGTTCCACCCGGCGGTGGCCCAGAGCTCTGTTGAGGGCTTCCATTACCAGGTCTGTATCCATGCGGTGAGCCAGCTTCCAGCCAACAACACGGCGGCTGTACAGATCAATCCAGACCGCTAGATACCGCCAACCAGCGCTGGTGCGGATGTAGGTGATGTCACCCGCCCAATAGAGGTTCGGAGCTGGGGGCTGGAAGTCCTGTTGCAGCAGATTCTCCACCACCCCGCAGGTCCTGCTGGTGGCTTTGGTGCAGGGCCGGAACGCCCTGCGGGTCTTGGCCCTCAGGGCGTTGAGGCGCATCAACCGAGCGACGCGATGCAGCCCGACATGGCAGCCGGCTGCACGCAGTTCCTGATGGATACGGGGGGAGCCGTAGAAGCCCCGGTGCTCCTCAAACACCGCCTCGATCTCAGCGGAGATCACAGCGTTGTTCGCCGCCCGCTCCCCCGGCGCCTCCTGCCATTGCCGCCAGGCGTTGCAGCCACTGCGGGCCCCATCCAGCGGCTGGGTGCTGCTGGAGAGCGCTTTCGAAGCTGTGTGCATCGCCGATGCCGATCCGGTGACGCCTGGGCCCAGCCTGGTGATCCCGCGGCGGCATGGGGCCGATGGGTTGGCGTTGCACCAGCCGGAATGGAACGCGGTGGTGGAGCTGGTTCATTCGATATAGGGTTGTTGAGATGATCTGGCGGGAATCTGATGCCATCGGACAACAACGTCGGATTGAACCTCAAGCACCCGATTAACCATGTCAGGGCCACAACTCTGGTTGATCAGCTGGATGGCTGACTGGACCCTGAGCCATTGTTCTTCCGCATTCAAACCAGCTTCTGCATGGGCGAAGACATCCTCATCCGCAGCGCCAGCAAGACCGACATGCACGGCAGCCTCTGCTGGAATTCCCATGTCACAGGCCCAACGGGCGAGACGAGGGCTGAGGTTTTCGTCGATCAACAGCCTCAAGGGATCGGTCTTCAGCCGCGCTGCAGGGTGAGAGGTTGGCGGGGACGGCCTGGAGGCTTCGGCAGACGGGCCTGGATCTGGGCGTAGTCGAGGGCCTGCGTGCTGAGCTGGGGAAAGTCGGCCTCCAGGTCGGTGCGGCTGACGCCGGAGCGCAGCTGCTCCACAACCACGGCAACTGGAATTCGGGTGCCCCGAAACACAGGCTGCCCCGAGCAGATGGCCGGATTGCTCTCCACCAGGGCATGGGGCCGCCTGAGGAGCCGATAGCGATAGCGGAGCTCCTGGCTCACGCTGCTGAGATCGAAGCTGAAGGTCACCGCACCGGTTTTGCGCAGTTGACCGTTGCCACGGGACCATTCACTCAGAGCGACCTGACCCGGGGGTGAGTCCACAGGCAACCGCTGAGTCTTCTCGGTGAGGACACGGAACACCTGACGCTTCTGAACAGGCGAAAGCTGCAGCCCCTCGGCACTCAGAGCGCTGACCACCTGGAAGTAGAGCAGCTCACGAAAGCCCAGGCGCAGCGGCGCTGCGGAGGAATGCGAGACGGTTGGGGCCAGCACACGGCGGTATTCCTGACTGAGCAGACGGGCATCGGCTCCGAGCAGGGCGGCCCCTGCGGCGGCGGTGAGGGCTGGGGGCATCGCAGGAACCATGTTTCAGGCTGAAGCATAGTAAGGGAGCTGAGGTTGGTGACCCCGTTGGACGGGGTGGGGGGCCATCGCCAAAAGGAGATGGTTCCTCAATGAGCAACTGCCACCCCTGTCACCCCCCCCCAGTGCCCACCTGCCCCCCCAGCCCCCTGCCCCCCAGCCCCCGCGCAGGACCTGGCCCGCCGGATCCTGGGGGAGGACGTGACCCAGATCGACAACTACACCGAACGCATCAAGCCGATGGTGGGCAAGGTTCACCTTCAACGGCATCACCCACTGCGAGCGCGGCCCCTACGCTCTGGTGGGCGGCGACGCTCAACGGTTCGGTCAAAGACCGGGCTCAGCGATGCACCAGATTCCACTGCGCATGGTTCCGGGCGAGTGGTGAATTCGTCAAAATGAGGCCTGGTGGCCGGTGGAGTAGGCGGTTGAGTCGGTACAGAGTGCTTGGATCTGCGGCTGAGTGTGAACCTGGCTCGAATGGCCTGGTCCTACGCAACCGGCTGGGTATCAGCGATCCGGTGGTGATGGATGAATGGGAGCGGAACCAACTCCTTGATCTCTATCAGGCAACAATTGGGAAAGAGATTTCAATCAAGCCTCTGCGAATCTCAGACCTGCTCGGCTGGCACAGCGACTGGCTGAGCAAGATCTACGACTGGGCAGGTAAGATTCGAACATTCAACCTCAGCAAACAAGGCTTTGCCTTTGCCAGCGCCCATCTGTTGCCTGAACTCCTCGCAGCCTTCGAAAGCGAGCAGCTGACCAGGCTGACACCGTTCCAGCCTGAAACGATGCCTGCACTGGTCACCGGGCTTGCTGAGGTGCATCTGGAATTTGTGCTGATTCACCCCTTCCGTGAAGGCAATGGCCGCATTGCGCGGCTGTTGCTGGATGTGATGGCTTACCAAGCAGGCATCGGCCCTCTGGACTATTCAGCCTGGGACCAGGACCGTGAGACATACTTCGGGGCAATCCGCGCAGGAGCTGTGATGAACCCCGACCCGATGGAGGAAAAAATCAGGCAGGCGCTACCTGGCTGGTCTGCCGATCGGTGAGGGCACGCTCCAGTTCAGCGACGGACTGGCCCGTTTCGATGGCCGTGGAACTGGCCACGGCACGGATGATGCGCGCATTCATCGGTAGCGCATTCGCGATCTTCCGAACGTGTTCAAGCTCCCGGTCGGAACTGGCCATCGTAGAAGCGCGCATTTCCCCATTGTGCCAGCACTGTCGCAAGTCAGTGCCACCTACCAGCGCCTGCGCGAGTCCATCGCCGAACGCAGACGCATGGGCCACGGATTGGCCAGGCAACAGCCAGCCCCGCCCCGGCGCAGGACCTGGCCCGGAGGATCCTGGAAAACGCATGGTGGGCAAGGTTCACCTTCAACGGCATCACCCGCTGAGAGAAAGGCTCCTACGCCCTAGTGGGCGGAGAAGAGCTGAGCGACAACGAGCGCGACGAGCTGCTGCAGCTGTGCCGCCAACGCCTTGACGCCTTCCGAGAGCAGCGCGGCGAGGAGGTGGGCTGTTTGCTCACGCAGAAGCCTGCGGCTTCGGGCACAGGAGCCGCCACGGCACCCTGATCAGCGGCTCGGTGAAGTACAGGGTTCACCGATGCGCCAAGGGCCGCTGCGAATGCTGCGGGGCGGGCTGTTGCTCGGCAAATCCCGCAACAGGGGGCCCTGGAGATAGACCCCATCGTGCCGATGAACCGGGGCGGCACAGGCGACCTCAGCAACCTGCAGGCACTCTGCATCGCCGATGCCCATTCGGGTGCACTGTTTCCAGCGCCGGGGATCCTGGCGACCGTGCAGAGCGATCACGAGGATTTCAGTGTCCTGCTCGCGGAAATAGACGGCATAGGGAAATCGACTCAGCACCACCCTACGGATCTGACCG
>JAPLIF010000140.1 GCA_026389255.1 Cyanobacteriota bacterium | reverse complement strand
CGGCTTCGGAGAGTTCCAGCAGGTTGGCGGCCGAAAGGGCCTGACCCTGGCCGACGGCCACCAGGCTGGTCCGGAGATGAGGGGGATAGGGCGTGGCGGCCGAGGCCAGGATGCGCCATTTGGGCCGGTCGGGGCGGCCAGTGAATTCCGCCAGAACAGCATCCACGCCATCGGCACTGGTGCCGCTCATCAGACCTAGAACCCGCATGCTGGCCATGGCCTTCGGCCTGGTTCAGCGGTTCGGCTGGGGGGTCATGCGCAGGTAGGGACGGATCTCCGTGACCCCTTTGGGGAACTTGGCGCGGGCCTCGTCGGTGGGGATGGAGGGGACGACAACGCAATCATCCCCGTCTTTCCAGTTGACCGGGGTGGCCACTTGATGATTGTCGGTGAGCTGCAGCGAATCAATGACCCGCAGAATCTCATCGAAATTGCGACCCGTGCTGGCGGGATAGGTGATCTGGAGCCGAAGTTTCTTGTTGGGATCGATGATGAACACCGATCGCACCGTCAGGTTGTTGAGGGAATTGGGATGGATCATGCCGTACAAATCGCTAACCCTCTTGTCTAGATCGGCAAGAATTGGGTAGTCAACGCTTGTTTTCTGGATTTCGTTGATATCACAGATCCAGCCTTTGTGGCTCTCGGGCGAGTCGACGCTCAAGGCGATGGTCTTGACGTTGCGTTTGTCCCATTCCGGACGCAGGCGGGCCACTTCCCCCAGTTCCGTCGTGCAGACCGGGGTGTAATCCGCTGGATGGGAGAACAGCACAACCCAATGGTCGTCGGCGAAATCGTAAAGATTGATCGGACCCAGCTGGGAATCCTGGGTGAAGTCGGGAACGGTATCGCCGAGCTGAAGGGCCATGGCCTAAGGGGAGAAGGCTTCTGAATGTTGGCATGGCGCCTCCGCTAAAGCCGGGGGGCGCGGGGGCCATTCCTCCAGTCGCTGGCAGAGATGCTGCAAGCCCAGGCTCGAAGTGGCCGAAACGAACAGCATGTCCGGGACCAGGGCCTGGGCTCGCTCTAGCTCGCTGCTGGGGCAGCGGTCGATCTGGTTGCCGATCACCAGCCGCGGTCGATCGGCGCCCAATCGATCCATGATCGTCCGCACCGCTTTGAGCTGCTCGGGCCAGGCCGGATCCCCTAGGTCCACGATGATCAGCAGACCATCCGCCTCCAGCGCCTCCTCCACGGTGGATCGGAAGGCCTCCAGCAGGGCCGGTGGCAGATCCTCGATGAAGCCCACCGTGTCGGTGATGAGAATGTCCCGGGCCCCTTCGCTGGCACCGCCGAGATGCAGGCGCCGGGTGGTCGGATCCAGGGTGGCGAAGAGCTGGTCCGCGGCCAGGACCCCCTGGCCGGCAGGGGCGCCAGTCAGGGCGTTGAGTAGGGAACTCTTGCCCGCGTTGGTGTAGCCCACCAGGGCCAGCCGCGTCATGTCAGAGCGTTGTTGCCTGAGGCGGCTTCGATGCTCCCCCAACCGTTGGACATCCCGTTGCAGGCGCTCCAGCCGGCGGGCGATGGCGCGGCGATCCTTTTCCAATTGGGTTTCACCGGGCCCCCGGGTGCCGATGCCGCCCCCCTGGCGGGAGAGACTCAGACCCCGACCGGTGAGCCGGGGCAGGCGGTAGCGCAGCTGGGCCAGTTCCACCTGCAGCCGACCGGCGGCGCTGGCGGCCCGTTGGGCAAAGATGTCCAGAATCAGTTCACTGCGGTCGCTGACAGGCAGGTCCAGGATTCGTTCGAGATGGCGGGCCTGCAGGGGACTGAGTTCCCGGTCGGTGACCACCAGGTTGGCTCCGACTCTGCGGGCTTCGAGGGCCGCCTCCCGCAGCTTGCCGTCCCCCCAGAGATTGGGGCCGCTCTGGCGGTTTGGTCGTTGGCGGACACTGCCGAGCACGAGGCCGCCGGCACTGCTCACCAGCCCCTCCAACTCGGCCAAGCGTCGCTCCTGAGCCTGGCCGCCATCACCCAGGCTCAGGAGGAAAACCCTGTCCCGTGCGCCCTCATCGCGGGTTTCGCGGCTGCCGACCAGCGCTTCAGCGTCCTGGTCAGGAGCCACTTCTTCTGGAGCCAGGCCGCAAAGTGTGGCCAGGTCGTCTTCGCGCAGACAGGACCAGGCACTGGTCCCCAGCGCGGCCGGAAGGCTGAGACTGGCCGGCCAGCGCCCCCCGGCGCCTGGGCTGGGGCCGAACCGTAACCAGCAGGTGGGATTAAAATCCAATCCCATCAGACCTTCGCGCTCCCCCGGTTGGAGCAGGGCATGGCGGGCGGTGCCGGCGCAGGTGATCAGTCGATAGGGCCCTTCGCGGCGTCGACCCGACGGGGCCAGGGGCTCGGAAGAGGGGGGCCCGTCCAGCTCCCCAACCCACAAAAAACGACAGACGCCACGGTCATCCACCACCAGGGTGAGGGGGGTTTCCAGCCTCAGGCAGAGCGCCGCCAGACGGTGCAGGGTGAGCTCGTCGGCGAGGGCATCGAAGGGATGGCGCCGATGGCAGATCTGCTCAAGACGCCGACGGTCACCGGGGCGTAAACCGGCCGTACGGCCCACCAGGACACCTTGTTTCAAGATTGGATCTTGGGGCCGTCGTTGCCCGCCAACCAGCCAGCCACCACCCGGATCTGCAGGGGCAGGCCGGGCAAGCGGGCCAGGTAGGCCAGCCGCCGAAGCTGATAGGCCCCCGGCCCCGCCAGGGTGAAACCGGCCCCGGTGAGGCTCGCCTCCCCCAGCCCCAAGGAGAGCATTTCGCCCAGGTCTTTCCAGGCGAAGTTTTCCAGGGGTTCGCCAACCAGGGAGTGGCCAATGTTGGCGGCGATCACGGGGGCCTCCTGGAAAGCCACCTGGGCGGTGGTCGGGGTTGCTGGGACGGGGTCTTCGGGGTCGGTCCCAGGCGCGCCCTGGATCGCCCCAAGGTCGCCGACCACGAAGATGTCGGCGTGGTCCTGAAGCCGCAGGTCGGGGCCACAGAGCAGGCGGCCGCGGTTGTCGCAGGCGGGGGCTGGTAGCAGGGCCGGTGGCTGGCAGCGCAGGCCGGCCGCCCAGATCACCGCGGCGACCGCCAGGGTTTCCGGGGTAGGTCCTTCGGGCCCTTCGCCGCCAGGCACCAATTCCAGATACCCCCCATGCACGGCCAGCACCCTGGTGCCGCAGCGGATCCGCACCCCGCGACGCTGCAGGGCCAGCAGCCCCTGCTCCCGGTTGAACGCGCGGGATCCGTTCAGAAGCGACGGCCCCTGCTCGATCAGCTCGATGCCGGCTCGATCCCCGAGCATGTCGGCCAATTTGCAGGCCAGCTCCACACCGCTCGGGCCGCCCCCCACGATCGCCAGCCGTTGGCCCGTCAAGGACCCCTCCCGCAGGATGCGCACCACGGCCTGAAGGCGGTCGACATCGGCAAGGGTGCGAAAACCCAGGGCATGCTCCCGGACGCCGGGAACGCCGAAGTCATCGCTGCCGGCGCCGGTGGCCAGGACGAGACGGCTGTAAGTCAGGGTGTGGCCCTGACCCGTGTGGACCTGGCGGCTGTTCGTGTCGATGCGGTCCACCTTGTCCCTTAACCAGCCGATGCCCTTGCCGGCCAGCAGGGATTGATAGCCAGGGGCGATCTGCCAGCGGCGTAACTCACCACTCAGCAACTCGTAGAGAAGGGGGAGGAAAAGAAAATGATCGTTGGGTTCGACCAGCACCAGAGGAGGATGGCCTGGTTGTTCGGCAAGGGCCAGGGCGGTGTAGAGGCCCCCGAAGCCTCCTCCAGCGATCACAATCGGATCCAATCCAACTCCTTGTTGGGGTTGGCCGGTTCTGTTGTCCTGGATCAACGGCTGCTGCATCAAAGACAACCTACCGTGGGATTCCTTCTGACGGCATGATGAAGGCATGGCGATCCCTGCCTTGACGATCCCGGCGATTTCCGGCCCTCTCGCTGCGGAAGGAGAAGGATTGGTCCTATCCGACGATTGCACCGGCCTGCCCCTGGATCCCGATCAGTGCCGCAGCTGGCTGGAATCCCGCGACTCCTTGGCCCGATTGCGCTGGGGCTGGGACACCTTTGGCGAACACTTTGCGCTGACCACCAGCTTTGGCATTCAGTCGGCGGTGTTGCTGCACCAGGTGCGACAGCTGGCCCAGAGTCTTGGCGGCGTGAAGATTCCTGTGATCTGGGTGGATACGGGTTATCTCCCCCCCGAGACCTATCGCTATGCCGAGCAGTTGCTGGAGCGACTGCCCCTTGATCTGCAGATCGTGCAGTCCGAGCTTTCGCCGGCCCGGATGGAGGCCCTCCACGGCCGCCTCTGGGAGTCCAGCGACGCTGAAGAACGGCAGCTTTACAACCAGATCCGCAAGGTCCAGCCCCTCGATCGGGCCTTCCACGATTTGGACGTGCATTGCTGGGCCAGTGGTGTGCGCGGCGGGCAGACCGATCACCGTCGTGGCATGTCGGTCCTGGATTCGGTGCGGGGGCTTTGGTCCCTGCGGCCCCTGCTGTCCTGGACGAAGAAGGACGTCTACTACTACATGCAGGAGCACGACCTGCCCCAGCATCCGCTTTTTGAGCAGGGTTATTCCACGGTTGGTGACTGGCATTCCAGCGCCCCGGAAGATGGCACCCTGAGGGGCCGGGCCACCCGTTTCTGTGGCCTGCATCAGGAATGCGGCATCCACCTGCCAGGCCTGTTGGGAGAGGGCATCTGAGGTGGATGGGGGCCAGGTCCGCTGGCTCTTGATCGGCAACAGCCGCTGGCACTGGGCCAGTCCTGATCCCCACAACCCCGGATCCCTGATCCGTTGGGACACCCCACCCCCCTGCGGATCCCTTCCCCCCGGGGCCGCTCCCCTGGCTTGGGCGGCGGTGGGACCGGTGCCCCAGAGCGCTGGCCTCTCGCCCACCGCTTGCTTGGCGCTGGCGGAGGTTCCCCTGGATGGCATGCCCCCCTGGCTCGGCATTGATCGGGCCCTGGCCAGTTGGGGGGCCTGGAGGCGCTGGCCTGGACCCTTGCTCGTGGCCGATGCGGGCACGGTGCTCAGCCTGAACCGGTTAGCCCCATCGGGCCGCTTCTGCGGGGGGCGCTTGCTCGCGGGCCTGGCGCTGCAGTGGCAGGCGATGGCGGCGGGCACTGCAGCGTTGCCGGACACCTTGGTGGCCCCTGGTCGGGGCTTCGGGGCCCTGAGCCGTGGCGGCCAGCCCCCCTGGCCCCTGGATACCCAGGCCGCGATGTTGGTGGGTGTCAGCCAGGGGCTGGCGGCGGCCATCGTCGCCGCAACCCTGGAGTGTGGGCAGAACGGGCTCCGTTTGGTGCTGACGGGTGGGGATGGGCCCATCCTCGCGCCGCTGATCGGCCCATCCCTGGCCCGCTGGGGCATTCCCCTTGAGCATCAACCCGACCTTTGCCTGGAGGCCCTGGCCTCCCTGAGGCCCGCCTCGGGCCCTGGAGTGGGATGACACCGAGGCCCCAGGCTTTCCTAGGCTGGGCGGCTAGTTAGAGCCTTGATCATGCCCCTTGCCGTCGGTGATGTCGCCCCTGCTTTCAGCCTGCCGGATCAGGCCGGTGAACCCGTGGCTTTGGCGGATTTCAAGGGCCAAAAAGTTGTCATTTATTTCTATCCCAAGGACGACACGCCTGGCTGCACCAAGGAAGCCTGCAATTTTCGAGATCGATGGGACCGCTTCCAAGCCCATGGCATCAAGGTGCTCGGCATCAGCAAGGACCCGGCGGCGACCCACGGCAAGTTCATCAAGAAATACGAACTTCCCTTCACCCTGCTCACCGACGCCGAGCCCTGTCCCGTGGCCAGCGCGTTTGAAAGCTATGGCTTGAAGAAATTTATGGGCAAGGAATATATGGGAATGATGCGCCACACCTTTGTTGTGGATGAAAACGGTGTTCTTGAATACATTTACCGCAAAGTCACCGCCGAAACCATGGCCGATCAAATCCTCAATGATCTTGGTTTGTCGTAGGCCGGGTCTCAATGAGAACTCAGTCCAGATTCATGGTTTTCGCCAATGAAGCCCAGGGCTGGCGGACGGTTGTAGGCGTCATCGGCGATCTCGGTGGTGCGATACGACGGGTGTGCAGAACCACAACTTGACGATGAGTTGGGTGGATTGACCACCTTTTCGGTACATTGACTGGGAAGTCCGTCTTGATTCCCCGTGTCCAAGCGCCTGCTTGCTGGTCTCCTCCTCGGAACGACCGTCACCGCCGCAGCCCTTCCCCTCTCCGTTCAGGCTGCCGCCTACCCGGTCCGCTGGAACACCGGCGCGGCCACTTGGTCTACGCCCCAGTCCGCTTTCGCCACCTTCGTCAAGGATGGCAGCATCACCGACCGGGGCCTGGCCGGTGGCATCCAGCGTTCTGGCTGGTCAGCCACTGAGGTGCGCGAAGGCTTCAAGAAGAACTACAACGTTGATGTCGTTGCGGTCTCCAAGTTCCTCTACTCCGACGCCGGCGTTAAGTTCCTGAAGAACGCTACCGCCAGCTACTTCCCCTACTGGAGCATGAACACCTATGCGGTTCAGGCGCTCCGTTCGGCCATCATCGCTGACGCTGCCGATGGCAAGCTGTCTGCCTTCGGAATTCTTTCGTCCCTGCCAACAGATTTCCGCTTAGCTGATTTCTGCAACACCTATACCGGCGCCCAAAACATTTGCGCCGAAGGCCGTTGCAAGCCCGGCACTGCCCAGTGCACCTCCTTGCTCTCCTGGTACGTCTTCCTGCCCGCCTGCATCCAGGCCAACCAGGTCGCCGAGCCCGTGGCCATGCGTCCTGAGCCCGCACCCGCCCCCGCCCCTGTTGAACCGATCCGCGGTCTCTGGTGAGCCTTGCCCCATCCATCGGCAAGCCTCTTGTCGATTCTTGCCCCGGGAATCCCCGGGGCTTTTTTATGCCGGTTTTCCGTTGTTTGGTCTGGCGGCTGGCCCCCCATGGGCGATCACAAGGGTGTGGCGTAGGCGTTGGGGCCCTGGGGGCCCGGGCGCGCTTCGGAACAGGGTTTCGAGGGCAGCCATCGCCGTAGCTTCAAGGTGCTCCTCCAGATGGATGCGATAGGAGGCCCCTGGGGCGAACCAGCGCCGCAGCAGGGGCGGCTCAATCCGCCAGTTCAGCTGTTCCTCCCAGGATCGCGCCTGCACGGACCAGCCCATCGCTTCTAGATCCAGGCTCCATTGGTGATGGTCCCGGGCCTGTTCTTCAAGCCAGCGTTGCTCGAGGGGCAGGACGGCTGCCAACAGATCGGCGGACGGTGGTGGGACAGCCTCGGCCGGGGGGGACGCGCCACGGGGCGGTTGGCCAGCGCTGGCGGCCCAGCCGTGCTGCAGGCAGCCCAGCGGCCCCAGCAGGGGTTGACTCAACAGCAGGCGGAATTCAGCCCTGGGGGCTGCCAGGCCATGGATCTGCGCCAACCAGGCGCGACGGCGTGCCCACGGTTGGCCGGCCAGGGGTTGGCGCGCCACGAACCACTCAAAGGCCATCCCTTCTTGCGCCAGCTCCTGCAACCTGGAGGGGTTCTTCAGCGTCGCCGGCAGTAAGCGGGGGCGCCGCAGCTCATCCAGTAGTTGCACCTGGGCCTCTAGGCGCTGTTGGTCCGCATCGGCCGCAAGGGTCATCACCACCTCCCCCTCGCTGGCCTGCAGGAGGGGGTCGAGGCTCCAGAGCAGGGAACGACTCTCCAGCACCAGCACCCGATCCAGGCCGCCGATTCGGGCCCCTCGCCACAGCTGTTGGCGCAGCCGATCGAGCCGCTCCCCCTCCGTGGCGCACTGGCGCCGCAGCCAGCGCTCCAGCTGGGGGTCCTGGGGACTGCTGCTGAGCAGGTCGCTGTTGTCACCGGCCATTTCATCGACAGCCGCCAGCTGGGCGGCCCGCCGTTCCTGCAGCCGTTGTCGCCGTTCACCCTCCCAACCGAGGCGTCCGGGTTGCCAGAAGAGTTCGCCCTGCAGGTCCGTGGGCAGGTACTGCTGGGCGACCCAGTGGTCCGCATAGGCGTGGGGATAGCGGTATCCGACCCCGTCACCGAAGGCTTTGCCGTCCCGATGGGCATCCCTGAGGTGGGAGGGAACCGCCTGTTTGTTGGTTCGCCGCACGGCCTCCAGGGCCGAGAAGATCCCCATCGTGCTGTTGCTTTTCTCGGTGCCCGCCAGGTAAAGCGCCGCCTGGGCCAGGGCGTAGAGCCCTTCGGGCAGCCCCACCCGATCGAAGCAACTGGCGCAGGCGGCCACCACCACCATCGCCTGGGGGTCGGCCAGGCCTACATCCTCACCGGCGGCGATCAACATGCGCCGCAGCAGAAAGCGGGGATCTTCGCCGGCTTCCAGCATCCGGGCCAGCCAGAACAGGGCGGCATCGGCATCCGAGCCCCGCAGCGACTTGATGAAGGCACTGATGGTGTCGAAATGGGCATCCCCCTGCTTGTCGTAGAGCACGGCCCGTTGCTGGATCGATTCCTCGGCGATCGCCAGATCGATCTGGATGGCCCCATCGCCATCGGGCGGGGTGGTTTCCACCGCCAGTTCGAGGGCATTGAGCAGGCTGCGGGCATCACCGCCGGCCACCTGTACGAGATGGTCCCGGGCCACCTGGCTCAGGTGCACCTGGCGGTCGCCGTAGCCCCTCTCCGCGTCAGCCAGGGCTTGATCCAGCAGTCGCTGCAGTGCTTCTGCTTCAAGGGGTTGGAGGCGGAACAGCCGCGCTCGGCTGACAAGGGCCTTGTTGACTTCGAAGTAGGGGTTTTCGGTGGTGGCGCCGATCAGGGTGAGGGTGCCGTTTTCGACCCAGGGCAGCAGGGCGTCCTGCTGGGCCGTGTTGAAGCGGTGCACCTCATCAATGAAGAGCAGACTGCGCAAACCATGCTGTTCGAGCCGCTGGCGGGCCTGGTCCACTTCGGTGCGGAGATCCTTGACCCCAGCCAGTACGGCGTTGAGGCTGGTGAAGTGGGCACGGGTGGAGCCCGCGATGATGCGGGCCAGGGTGGTTTTGCCCGTGCCAGGGGGGCCGTGCAAAATCAGGTTTCCGACCCGGTCCGCCAGGATGGCTCGCCGCAGCAGGCGACCCGGTCCCAGGATCCGCTCTTGACCGACGAACTCATCGAGTGTGCGGGGTCGGAGTCGATCGGCCAGCGGGGCGATGCGGCGCCGCAGCTGTTCACCCTGATGGCCAAAGAGATCGGTCATGGGGTGATCATCGGGGCCACCCCGCAGGCC
>JAPLIF010000054.1:5540-11475 GCA_026389255.1 Cyanobacteriota bacterium | reverse complement strand
CGACGGCCCTAATCCTGCAGTGGGATGGGGCCGGTGGCACCCTCCTTTATGGCGACCCTGGGCACTATGGCCTCTGGTACCTGGGCTTCAGTTATGTCCTAGTGCTCCTGCTGCAGGATGCCAGCTTCTACGTCACCCATCGCCTATTTCATCTCCCATTCTTTTACCGCTGGTGCCATCTTGGCCACCATCGCTCTAAACAACCCACCCCTTGGACCTCCTTTGCTTTTGACCCCATTGAGGCGGTGACCCAGGGACTTTTTCTGATCGCAATTGTGCTGTTAGTGCCACTGCATTACATCACCCTGCTCGCTGTTCTCACCACCATGAGCATCTGGGCCGTGGTCAATCACCTCGGACTCGAACGCTTGCCTGCCAAATTCCCGCATCACTGGCTAGGCCGTTGGCTGATTGGTCCAGCCCATCACGGTCTGCACCATCAACGCCAGTCCTTGCATTTTGGACTTTATTTCACATTCTGGGATCGCGTCTGTGGCACGGAGGCCCCCAGTTATCCGGGCCTGAGCTGGCCAGCCACCCCTCGGCCAAATCCCTCGCCTTGAGGAGCCGGGGGATGGAGGGAGCCTGCCGCTCAGCTTGGTCCTGGCCTACCGGCACTCAACCACCCTGTTCAGGTTCAGTCCCGCAGGTGCCGGGTCCAGGAGGCTGGTGAGAAATGGTGACCTTCCGCTTCGGCGATCATGGTGACAGCGGCCGCATCAGTGGCCGCATCAACCTTGGCCTTGAGAGCCGGGTCGGCGTTCACCTTGAGCAGAAAGGCCTGGAGCTGGGGTTTGGACATGGGGGCATGGGTTTGGCACCCCAGTCCTAACCAGGCTGGCAAACAACGGTGCAGGGGAGGGGGGTGTAAGCTGAAACTGGTTCAAAGATTTCTCTTCAGAGGGCTAACCACTTTCTTCGGGGCTTTCGGCGGATCAGGTTCATAGTTTCTTTTCCAGGTTCATGACAATTTACGTGGGCAACCTCTCCTTTGACGCCGAGGAGCAGGACGTCCAACAGCTCTTCGGCGAGTACGGCAAAGTCAACAAGTGCAGCCTTCCCCTCGACCGCGAAACCGGTCGCAAGCGTGGCTTCGCATTTGTCGAAATGGCCAGCGAAGCTGAAGAAGCCAAGGCCATCGCCGATTTGCAAAACGTCGAATGGATGGGTCGCGCCATCCGGGTCAACAAGGCTGAGCCCCGTCCCGAGCGGGGCAGTGGCGGCGGCGGCGGCTACGGCGGTGGTGGTGGCGGCGGCTACGGCGGTGGTGGTGGCGGCGGCGGTGGCAATCGCAACCGCTGGTGATTCGTTGGAGGGCCTAGGCCCTCCCCATCCCCTAAGCAAGCCCTTCATCAGGCTCAACCCCCAAATTCCTATTACGGAATCGGGGAATAAAATCCGACGCAACCGTCTCTGGCTTCCACGCCGAGACGGTTTTTTTATGGAGCTTCGATGACCAATTGAGGAACTGCTATCACCATTGCGCCCTTGACCAGCATTCATTCGTCACTGGATGGATCCCCGACGAAAACGGGGCCTGCAGGGAAAGTAATCTTTGCCTGAATACGAGAAGGAGTTGCCAGATCCAGGCGAAACCAGAGAAAACAAGGAGAACAAGCCAGACCCCACCGTTTGTGGGCCAAAGTCGTTTCATGAATTCACATACAGTGAATGGTCCCTACCGCGTCCGAGCAGCGGTACGCCATGAAAAGATTGTCCCAGAGGAGGTTCCGGCCTTCCACTTCCACAGCAGTGTGGCCGCCCATAGCTATGCCCGCCAACTGGCTTCAGAGCAGAGGCGACCGGTGGTGATCGAGAAGCTGGCTCCCAGTGGCTGCTGGTTGCAGTTGACCACCTTGGGTTGAGGGTTGGTTCCCCAGCTCAGATCAGTCTTAGTCCATCTCAGCGACTTGCTTTTGTTGTTCGCATTCCCGACGAAACAACCAGAACAGATATTCAGGAGATTTGTAACGTCTCGGCAGACTGTGGTGCAAAATTGCCAACCGATCCCAACATACGGTTCGTTCAATTTGTTTTTGCGTACAGCCTTCTCTCAGGAGCAGCCTCAGGGCCTTGCAATACATCGGATATTTGGCTTCGAGTTCACCGATCGTCAGAACCGGCGCCGAATCATTGGTCATAGGGGGCTTGCGGGGAGGGTAAGCACGTGGCGCAACCGTGCCAGCGAAGGTCAGGTCGCCGCAGGGGTCTAGTCATTCGCCGTGGTGCCTCCATGGCCACGAGGTTGATGGGCGGATCGGATGGCCGAGATCAGGCACTCTTGCCAGCTCCGCAACACCACCCTAGGCCCGCTCCCCGTTGCATTGGTCAAGGGACTGCAGCAAGGCCCTCCCCCATGGATATCAGGAGACCGCCGAATTGGCCAATCGGCAAGCCCGCCGAGCCACGGCGGCGGCGTGGCCCCGCTCGATAGGACCCTGCTGGGGACTGATCGCTCCATTGCGGCAATCGACGACGATCCGTTCGCGCTGGCCGCGCTGGTCGGCGATGCGCAGGTGCAACTGCCAATCCATCCGGCTGCTGCGGCTGAACAAATCACCACAGACGGGACCCACGCAGAGCCCAGGGGCGGCCTGGGCCGCAGCGGCGCCCAGCAGCCAGGCCGCCACCACAGCGATCAGCGCCCGCACGATCCCCAGCCGGTTGCTTCGCGGCGCGGCGGGGCTCACGGTTTGGCCTCAGGGGTGGAGAGGGGCCCAGGCGCCACCAGGGAACTGGGGCCCAAGGCGGCCTCGGCATCCCCCTCGGGGAGCTCCTGAGGATGGAACCATTCCCACACCTGGCGGGCCAGGGCGGGACCCAGCCCTGGGGCCAGGGCCAGGGTCTCAGGGCTGGCCAGTTGGATGGCATCCACCGAATGGAAGTGGGCCAGAAGATCCTTGACCCGTTTGGGGCCAAGGCCGGGGATGTCACCCAGCCGTGAACGACGCATCCGCTCGCCCCGCTGCTGGCGGTGGAAACTGACGGCAAAACGGTGGGCCTCATCCCTCAGCCGCCGCAACAACATCACCCCCAGCTGGTCCGGCTCGGTGTCCAAGGGCTGGCTGGCGCCGGGCAGGAAGATCTCTTCACGCTGCTTGGCGAGGGAGCACACCACCAAATCTTCCTGCAGGTTGAGTTCCCGTAGGGCTTCCATCACGGCGGAGAGTTGACCCTTACCGCCATCGATCATGACCACGTCTGGCCAGTCATTGAGGCCACCCGTGTGCAGGGTCGTATTCGAGGCCCGGCGCAGGGCCAGCAGGTCTGCCCCCTCGGCCTTGGCCTGGGCCCAGCGCCTGAAACGGCGCCGCATGATCTCGGCCATGGCCATGAAGTCATCGGAGTGACCCGAGCGAATGCTGCTGCTCTGAATCTTGTATTTGCGGTAGTGCTGCTTGGCCGGCAGGCCGTCGATGAAGACCACCTGGGAGGCGACGGCGTCGCTGCCCTGGATATGGCTGATGTCGTAGCCCTCGATGCGGCGGGGAGGCACCGTCAATTCCAACAATTGGGCCAGGTCCTCGGTCGCCAGCAGCTGCTGTTCGGCGCCGCGCTGGGCACGCACCAGCTCAAAACCAGCATTGCGCTCCACCAGCTCGACCAGGTCCGCCTTTTGCTGGCGCTGGGGCACCGTCAATTTCACTTTGCGGCCCCGCCTCTCCCCCAGCCACTCCTGGATCAGGGCCTGCTGGGGCAGGGGATGTTGCAAAAGCAGCTCGGGCGGTATTTCCACGGGTTCCACCTGGCTGTAGTGCTCTTCGATCACCCGCTGCAGAATGCGGCCCCGATCCGCCAGCTCGCCGCTGTCAGTGGCGGCATCGGCGGTATAGCCGAGCCGGCCCACCAACCGCCCAGCCCGCATCTGGAACAACTGCACCGCCGCCAACCGGTCATCGGCGGCCAAAGCCACCACGTCATGGCTGACCGAACTGTCCCCCAGGCTCATCTTCTGGTCGGCGGTGAGGGCATCAAGGCCCTGCAGCTGATCCCGCAGGCTGGCGGCCGATTCGAAATCAAGCCGGTCGGCACACCGCTGCATTTGTTCCTGCAATAGAGTAATTAATTCGTCATTGCGGCCCTGAAAAATCATCGCCACCTTGCGCAGGCTTAGGTGATAATCCTCAGAAGTAATCTTCTGCTGGCAGACCCCAGGGCAACGGCCGATGTCGTAGTTAAGACAGGTACGGTCCCGATAAAGGGGCTGGGGGCGTTGCCGTAGGGGAAACATTCGTTTCACGAGTGTGAGGGTGCGGCGCAGCAGGCCAACATCGACGTACGGGCCGTAGAAACGATCGATTGGACTGCGCTGACGGCGGCGACGGGTGATGAAGATACGAGGGTATGATTCACTCCAAGTGATACAGAGATAAGGATATTTCTTGTCATCTTTTAACAGCACATTGAAGTGCGGCTGGTGATTCTTGATCAGGTTCGCCTCCAAAGCCAGGGCTTCCGCCTCACTGTCCGTGACGATGAATTCGATCTCACAGATCTGCCGCACCATCAAGCTGATGCGAGGGCTATGGCCACCGGATTCCTGGAAATAGGAACGGACCCGGTTGCGCAGAACCTTGGCCTTGCCTATGTAAAGAATTGCGTCTTCGCGATCACGCATCAAATAGCAGCCCGGCTCGGCGGGAATCTCCCGCAGCCGAGCGGCCAGCCGCTCACTCTGCAGCAATAGGGGTCGGCTGGCGGGTACCGCCATTCCAGGGCCTTCCTTCACCCCCCGTACTGCCAGCCGGTGCCCGCCAGTTCAAGGGGGCTGCCATCGCGATGCAGCACCGCAGTTTTGACTTCGGCCACAAAAACGGTGTGATCACCGTGGGCCACCTGGCCCACCAGGGTGCATTCCAGGCCGCCAAGGGCGTCATTGAGGATCGGCAGGCCAAGGGGGCCAAGGCTGAAGGGGGCCGCATCAAAGCGCCCGCCCACCGCCTGTTGGGGCTTGAAGAACACGGCCGCCAGATCTTTCTGGTGGTCAGCCAGCACGTTGAGCGAGAAGCGGCCCGTGCGTTGGATGATGCCATTGCTGGTGGAATCGGCCAGCACTGCCATCACCACCAACGGCGGCTCGAAGGAGCCCTGGGTCACCCAACTGGCGGTGAAACCGTTCACCTGATCGCCCTCGGCCACACCGCAGATGAAGACGCCGTGCGGAATCTTGCGCAGCAGGGTTTTCTTGGCAGCGGTGTCGAGGGTTACGGAGTCGGACATGGGTGGGCTGGGCCCTTCAGACCCATGGAAGCAAGGTTGACTCTAGGAAGGTGTCCCGACGCCAACGGCCGGTTTGCATGCGTGTTCTCTATCCGGGCAGTTTCGATCCGATCACCCTGGGCCACCTGGACCTGATCGAGCGCAGTGCCCGTCTTTGCGGAGGGGTGGTGGTGGCGGTGTTGCAGAACCCAGGCAAGCAACCCAGCTTCCCGTTGGAGCGCCGTTTGGAGCAGATCCGAGAGGCCACAGCCCATCTCAGCGGCGTGGAGGTGGCCAGTTTTGATGGCCTAACCGTGCACTATGCGCGGCTTTGTGGGGCCCGCGTGATTTTGCGGGGCCTGCGGGCCATGAGCGACTTCGAATTTGAACTGCAGATCGCCCACACCAACCAGAGCCTCGAACCCGAAGTCGAGACCCTGTTTCTGGCCACCACCACCCGCCACAGCTTCCTGAGCAGCTCGGTGGTCAAGGAAGTGGCCCGCTTCGGAGGGGACGTGGGCCATATGGTGCCCCCAGGAGTGGCGCGGGACCTGATGAGGCTCTTTAATCGGGGCAATCCCCACGGCTGACATGGCAGAGGTCCCCATCACGGTTCTTGATCAACTCGATCACCTCGAGGACCTCGTGCTCGAGGGCAGCCGGATTCCCTTCAGTGGCGGAAGACTGGTCAATGAGCAAGAGGCCATCGAGCTGGTGGATGCCCTGCGGGAAGCCC
>JAPLIF010000054.1:0-5534 GCA_026389255.1 Cyanobacteriota bacterium | reverse complement strand
CGGGATTCCTTTATCGACAAAGCCCGCCAGCAAGCCGATGAGATCCTCTCCCAGGCCCGCCGCGAACGGGAGCAGCTGATCAGCAGCGCCACCATCCGCCAGGAAGCGGAGAAGCAGGCCACCGAATTGCGGGACCAGACCCGTCAGCAGTGCGAGCAAATTCTGCTGCAGGGTCGTCAGCAAACGGCCCTAGCCGAGCAAGAACATCAGGGCCGCATGGCCCAGATGGAGCAGCAGTTCGCCGTGCGCCGCCAACAGCTGGAGCAAGAGTCCCAGACCCGGCGCCAGCAACTGGAACACGAGGCCACCGAGCGCAACCGCCAGCTGGTGGAACAACACGAACGGGGCCGCCAACAGGCCTTGCAGGAACTGGAGACGATTCGTCAAGAAGGATTGCGCATCCACCGGGACAGCCAGGCCGAAGCGGAGCGCCTGCACCAGGACTCCCTGCAATTCCGTCAGCAGACCCAGCAGCAATGCGATGCCCTGGTGGCCCGCAGCCGTCAGGAATCTTCCAACGTTCAGGACGGAGCCAACCGCTACGACGAACAGGTGCTCAGCGAACTGGAAACCCGTCTGCAGGAGCTGAGCCAGGTGGTGCTGGCCGGTCGTCAGGAGCTGGGCCGCATCCAGACCCAGGATGGGGTTGCCCCCGCCGCACTGCAGCCCGGCGACACCCAACCCCTCCTAGAGGGCAGTGGCGTCACCCGGGCCCGAAGGGCAGCAGCCCGTCTCGGCCGCTCGGCCGGCCGTCGCATGGCCAGTTGAAGCCCAGGGTGTTTGAACCACCGATGGCCGGCCGTGGCTGGCGCCCCTAATCCCAGCCCTGGCTCAAAAGAAAGGGTTCCACTGGCGCCGGCCCCGCCAGCTCGATTTCGGCGCCCGGCTTGAGGGGACCCTCCAGCAGGGTGGCGCTGGTTATTTCACTGCCCTCGGCCAGGGCCGATTGATCCGGGTCGTAGGCGGTGGGATGGGTGGTGCTGCTTGAGAAGCCGCGATAAATCAATAGCTCAAACACTTCGCCGCAGGGCAGGCGGCCCTGGAGGCGCAGCACGCGATCGGGGCGCTCGCGGCTGAGGGCCTCTAGCTGGGCCAGCAGGGCGGACAACTTTGCTGGTATTGGAGGGGGGACCGGCAAGGCGAAATCGGCGTTGCTATTCAAAATTCACCCGCCACCCGGCCCAGGCGCGGCAGTCGCACTACGAGCCATTGCAACAGCCCCACCCCGTAGGCCACCAGTCCAATCAAGCCAAGGAAACCCGCGACCCCCTGGCTCCAGGTGCCCCCGAAGACGAAACCGATCACGACCTCCAGCAACCCATGCAACCCCTTCGGCGCCTCCAGCCACACCTGGCAGAAGGGGCGATCCAGCGCTCCGTTAATGCAAGGCAGGGCTGTGGCGGCGAAGACGGCACTGGCGAGCCCGTAGGCCGTCAGACCCCAGCGCCAGGTTCGCAACGTCAGGGGCAGCGCCCGCCAGGGGGGCATGTCGGCCAGCTCCTCGTTCAGATCGACCCAGAACCACAACGCCGCCACCAACATCAGGGGGGCCAGCACCAGCAACGGGTAGGCCAACGCCCTGCCGGCGCTGAGCAGCAACACCGCCACCAGCAACAGACTGGCCACCTTCCAGTACAGATCGAGCAGCCGCAGCATCGCTTTTTCGCGACGCAGGGCGGCCCAGATCACCAGCACCAAAGGCAGGGCCAGGGCAAACAAGACCCCCAGGCGCACATCCATCCAAATGAGGGAGCGATAAAGCAGAGGCGGCACAGACGCACGGTTCGGTTAGGCGCCATTATCCGTACACCCCTCGGGCGATAGGGTCCGGCCATGGCTGCGCTTCCTCCCTTCCCCTGGCTTCCCCGGCGGGATCCCGGCGCCTGGTGTCGCACCGCCCTCGGGCGCAATGTGTCCCTGCAAGGGGCCGTCGATGAGGTGGCCCACCAATTGGCCGGTAGTGGCCCGGCGGATCTGGCCCTGGTCTTCGCCGCCTCGGACTACGCCAGCGACCTGCCCCGCCTTCTGCCCCTGTTGCGCCAGAAACTCCAGGCCAGCCAATGGTTGGGTTGCTGTGGAGCGGGGGTCGTGGGCACCGCCGCCGGGGAGCCCCCCCACGAGATCGAACGCCAACCGGCCCTCAGCGTCATGCTGTTGCGCCTGCCCGGAGTCCAGCTCCATCCCTTTGTCATCGACACCGGGGAGCTGCCGGATCTGGACGGACCCGCCGACGCCTGGCACGCAGCCGTCGGTGTCTCCCCCGGCATGGCCACCTCCATGCTGCTGCTGGTGGATCCCGCCAGCCAGGGCCTCAATGACCTGATCAGCGGCCTGGATTACGCCTATCCCCAGACCATCAAGTTGGGGGGCATCGCCGCCCAACACAGTGCGCCCCACGGCTCGTTGCTGTTTGACGACGGCGTCCGCAGCGGCGCCATCGGCTGCCTGATCGGAGGCGCCTGGCGGCTGGATCCCGTCCTGGCCCAGGGCTGCCGCCCCATTGGCCCGGTGATGGAGGTGGAACAGGCCCAACGCAACGTGGTGTTGCAGGTGAGCAGCGAGGGCGAGCGCCAGCGGAGCCCGGTCGAGGCGCTCCAGGCGATCCTCACCCACCTCAGCCCCGCGGAACGGGAACAGGTGCGCCACTCGCTGTTCCTGGGGGTGGGTCGCAACGACTTCCGCTTCACTAGGGTGAGGGGCTCTATGGCGAGGCCGATGGCGATGTGGGCCTCTGCCGCGAAGCCTTCGCCAACCTGCCGATCGGGGGCGTGTTCTGCAATGGTGAAATCGGTCCCCTGGGGGCTGGCGACAGCACCCACCTGCATGGTTACACCGCCAGCTGGGCGTTCCTCGTCCCCAACCCGGCCGAGGCGCTGCCTGATCTGGCCGCTCCCACGGGCGTCGCCCTGGATGACTGATGGTGCGCCAGCACGTCAACCCCCTCAGCGTGCTCTACCAGCAGCCCCTGGCGCTGCCGAGCCCCAGCGACCTGTTCGTCCAGCCCTCCCTCCCTTTGCATCTGGACATCGGCGCAGCACGGGGGAGGTTTTTACTGGCGATGGCCCAACACCGCCCCGATCGCAACCACCTGGGCGTTGAAATCCGTCGCCCCCTGGTGGTCGCCGCCGAGGCCGACCGGCAGGCCGCCGGCCTCACCAACCTCCACTACCTCTTCTGCAACGCCAGCATCAACCTGGTGGCGTGGCTGCAGGATCTGCCCCCAGGGCTGTTGCAGCTGGTGACCCTGCAATTCCCGGATCCCTGGTTCAAGAGTCGCCACCACAAGCGCCGGGTGCTGCAACCGCCACTGCTGCGCTCCCTCGCCCTGGCCCTGCCGCCGGGGGGCACCTTGCTGCTGCAGAGCGATGTACTGGCGGTGATTGAACCGATGGTGGCCCTGGTGGAGGCCAGCGGATGCTTTGAACGCCCGTCCAACGATCCTGTCCCCTGGCTGGAAACCAATCCGCTGGCGGTCGCCACGGAACGGGAATGCCATGTGCTGGCCCAGGGTCTACCCGTGTACCGGGTGCGCTACCACCGCCACCATGGCCCGGTTCCAGGGTTGGGGGAACCGCAGGACACCCATAATCCCTGCGTCACGACCCAGGCCTGATGCGACCAGTCACCGCCATTCCGCCCCTGATCCTGCGCTGGCAGGGGCTGCTGGCCGAGGCAGACGCGGGCCGCCTGAGCTCCCGGCTGCCCCTGGTGGCCGGGGTCATGCTGTGCGCCCTGATGGGCTGGTTGCCCCAGATCACCCGAGGTGGACTCACCTTGATGATCACGGCCTGTGGCTTGTTGTGGGTGCTCTGGTCCCTGCGCTGCCGGCCCGGCGGCCTCAACGCCATCAACGGCTGGCTGCTGGCGGTGCTGGCCGTGGCGGTGCTGGCCACGGGATTTTCGCCGGTGCCCCTGGCGGCCTTCAAGGGGCTGATGAAACTGGTCAGCTACCTGGGGGTCTATGCCCTGATGCGCCAGCTGCTGGATCAGGCCCCCATCTGGTGGGACCGCATCGTGGCGGCGATCCTGGCGGGAGAATTGCTGACCAGCGTCCTCGGCATTCGCCAGCTGTACGGCGATTCGGGAGCCCTGGCCCGCTGGTCCGATAACAATTCCGTGGCTGCCGGCACGGTTCGCATCTACAGCAGCCTCGATAACCCCAACCTGCTGGGGGGCTATCTGCTGCCGATCCTGCCCCTGGCGGTGGTGGCCCTGCTGCGCTGGCAGGGGCTGCCCCGCCGCCTGTTCGCCCTGGCCTCCCTGGTGCTGGGCCTGGTGGCCCTGGTGCTCACCTACAGCCGCGGTGCCTGGATGGGCATGGTGGCTTCGCTGGCGGTGCTGGGCCTGCTGCTGATGGTCCGCTACACCAGGAGCTGGCCGCCCTTCTGGCGCCGGACCCTGCCGATCCTGCTGCTGGTGGGCTCCAGCCTGGTGCTGGTGGTGCTGGTCACCCAGGTGGAACCGTTGCGGGTGCGGGTCATGAGTCTGGTGGCAGGACGGGAAGACAGCTCCAACAACTTCCGCATGAATGTCTGGACTGCGGTGCTGCAGATGATCCACGACCGCCCCTGGCTGGGGATCGGTCCCGGCAACAGCGCCTTCAACTTGGTTTATCCGATCTACCAACAGCCCAAGTTCAACGCCCTCAGCGCCTACTCCATCCCCCTGGAATTGCTGGTTGAGGCCGGCATCCCAGGCCTGTTGGTGGGCCTCGGCCTACTTTGGAGCGCCTTCAAGGTGGGCCTGGGCCAATGGGCCTCCACCAGCCGACTGGCCCTGCCCGCCCTGGCGGCGGTAGCCGTCTGCGTGGGTCTGGGGGTTCAGGGCTTCACGGACACGATTTTCTTCCGGCCGGAGGTGCAGCTGCTGGGATTGTTCAACCTGGCCACCCTGTCGGCCGCCGGAAACGAGATGGGCCACCGCCTTTTTTCCGGGGGGAGGTCAGGCGCGCCGTGGCGGGACTGATCGCCGGCTTCGATGCCGGGCAGACCCACACCACCTGTCGACTGGCCGATCGCCTGAGCGGTGTCACCCTGGCGGAGGGGGAGGGGCCGGGGGTCTCCCATCTGGCGGCGGCGGCGGGGCGGGAGAAGTTTGCTGCCGCCCTCCGCCAAAGCCTGGAGGCGGCCCGGCAGGCTCTGCCGACGGGGCGGCACCGGGACCCCCTGGAGGCGGCGGCGGTGGGGGCCAGTGGCATCGAGGCCAACAGTGCCGTGCAGCAAGAGGGGCTGGACCTGGCCGCCGAGGCGCTGGCCTTGCCCGCCCAGCGGCTGGTGGTGACGGGAGATGAACGCACGGCCCTGCGGGGTGCCTTCCCCAACGCTGCCGGCATCGTGGTGATCAGCGGGACCGGCACGATCGCCGTGGGCCGTGATGGCCGGGGCCGGGAACACCGCTGCGCCGGCTGGGGCTGGTTGCTCGATGGGGCCGGATCGGCCATGGACATCGGCCGCGTTGGGCTCGCCCTGAGCCTGCGGATGGTTGATGGCCGCGAGCCGGTTTCTGGGCTTGGGGCGGCCCTGTGGCAGGCCCTG
>JAPLIF010000342.1 GCA_026389255.1 Cyanobacteriota bacterium | reverse complement strand
TGTTGGGCACCGAGCGGTTGATGCCGGCAATCAAGTCGCCGAATTCCGAAGGTGTGGCATAACCGACCGTATCGGGGATGTTGATGGTGGTGGCTCCCGCGGCGATGGCGGCCTCGATCACCTGGTGCATGTATTCGGGATCACTACGACCGGCGTCCTCACAGGAGAATTCGACATCGTCGACCAGGGAGCGGGCGTAGGCCACCATTTCAGCGGTGATGTCCAGTACCTCCGCCCGGCTCTTGCGCAACTTGTGCTGGAGGTGGATATCGCTGGTGGCAATAAAGGTATGGATGCGGCGCCGAACGGCAGGGGCCACGGCCTCGGCGCAGGCTTTGATGTCTCCCTTGGCGGCCCGGGCCAGCCCGCAGATCACGGGACCGTCCTCTGTGCCGACCGTGGCGGCGATCCGTTGCACGGCGTTGAAATCGCCGCCGCTGGCAAAGGGGAACCCGGCCTCAATGATGTCGACACCGAGGCGGGCAAGCTGCTGGGCGATGGCCAGCTTTTCTTCAAGGTTAAGGCTGGCCCCCGGTGATTGCTCGCCGTCCCTCAAGGTGGTGTCGAAAATAAGGACCCGGCCGGGATCACGCGCCATGGCAACAGGGGGGACCGCTAAGCGGACTGACTATGAGTTGAGCCCATTGTACGGGGCTGGCGGCGAAATCTCCCCTGACACCCTGGGTAGGCCGCTGGCGGCAGGCGACGCTATGGCGGTTGGTTGGGATGGGTTTCAAAAGGTTTCTTGAACTTATGGGCATCTTCGGCTCTGCTTCAGCCAATCTGTCAGGGCCGTCTCATTGTTGAGACTCTGAGCGCCCCCCCTAGGTCTGGATGGTTTCAGCCCAACCCAAGTCTCCGTCTGCTCCAGACATGGGCCTCCGTTCGATGGCCATTGTGATGTCCAAATTGGCGCCGTTCGTTGCCGACGCCTCTGACCCTGTTGCGCGTAATAACGAATTTCGTCAGAAGTTCTTCAGATGTTCACCCATTGCCCAGGATCATCTGCTCTCATTGCATCTTTGTGAAGAATGCATTGAGCCCCAGCCGTCAGGGTCGGTGCGAATCACTCTGGTTCGTTTTGCTGCCGTTTGGATGGCGGCCTGTCCCCAGGAAATTTTTGGCCAGGACGAGCCCCTTCCCTTTCTCGATGATGAAGACGAGTCGGAAATCCTCCAGATTGAGCGGCGACTGAAGGATTTTGTGGTTCTCAACACCACCAATTTCCATGGCTTTGCCATGCACCAACAACCCTGGGATCCAAGGCGGGGTCTCGGGGTCTGGGCCAGCTTCAGGCTCCATGATCCCCCCAGCTACATCTGGACTGCTCCTCAGGCCTGAGTCGGGGGAATCGTCGGACGGCGCAGGAGCCCCGGGGTTGGGGTCTCGACTTTGGCTAATTGGGCCAGAAGGGAGGCGAGGTCCACAAAGCGATCGGCCGCGTTACGCAGTTCCCTGGCCACCATGCCTTCGGTGCTGAAGACAATGATGGTGAGACCCTTGGCCCTGAGAACCTCCACCAGCCTATCGAGGTCCTTGCTGCCACTAAGGAGCCAGACCTCTTCGCAACGATGGGCGACGGTCAGCAAGTCGATCGCTACCTCCACATCCAGATTGGCCCGCGCATATTGACGGTTCTCCCCTTCCCCCCCCAGGTCCCGCAAGGGGCGGGTGCGCACGGTGTATCCCAGGCTGGTGAGGGCCTCGCGGAAGGGACGTAGGTCATTGGGTTCCTTCAGGCCGGCATACCAAAAGGCGCTCCCCAGCTCCACTTCTCCCTCTTGCCGAGCTAATTCCAGCAAACGGCGTGGATCGAAAAACCAACCGAGTTTTTGCTGGGCATAAAACATGCTGTGCCCGTCAACCGCAAGCACCCGCCGCCGCATGGATTCACCAAAGTGTTGTTGCACCAATCGCTTCTAAGCCCATGTTCTGGGCCAAGCCTAGAAACCGGACCCGTAGAATGGATCGGTGATGAGGTGACCATGGCCGCAGGCGAATTGGCCCTGGTGCTCCATGCCCATCTTCCCTATGTCCGCTCCGGTGAACCCGGTTCCCTGGAGGAGGACTGGTACTACCAGGCTTTGCAGGAATGTTATCTACCGCTGCTTCAAGTGCTGGAGGAGGCCGCCGCCGATCCTGGGCAGCGCCCCAGGCTCACCCTCGGCCTTTCCCCGACCCTCCTCTCCCTGCTGGATGACGAGGAGCTCAACCGGGGCTTTCTGCCCTGGCTGCGGCTTCGGCAGGAATTGCTGCAGCTGACCCCCGACGAGGGCAGGACAGCGGCCCACCACCTTGGAGCCACCATGGCCGCCATGGTGGCCGATTGGCAGCGCTGCCATGGCAAGCTGCTGCCCCGCTTTCGGCGCCTGCAGGCCCTGGGGGTGCTGGATCTGATGACCTGCGCCGCCACCCATGGATACCTGCCCCTGCTGAGGGAATGTCCGGAGGCCGTGCGGGCCCAGCTGAGCACCGCCGTGCGGGAGCACGAACGCCTGATCGGCCAACCTCCCCTGGGCCTTTGGTTGCCGGAATGCGCCTATTACGAGGGATTGGACCAGGTTCTTGTTCAAAACGGTCTGCGCTACAGCGTGCTGGACGCCCATGGGCTTCTCCACGCCAGCCCCCGTCCCCGCTACGGCGTTTATGCCCCCATCTGCAGCCCAGCCGGAGCGGCCTTTTTCGGCCGCGACAGCCATTCGACCCTGCCTGTATGGAGCGCCAGCCAGGGCTATCCGGGCGATGGGGTCTACCGGGAATTTCACCGTGACCTGGGCTGGGATCTGCCCGAGTCCCTGTTGGCCGAACACGGCATCCGTAGCAGCCGTCCCTTGGGCCTGAAATGGCACCGGGTGACGTCCCAGACCTGTGCGCTGGAGTCCAAGGCCCCTTACGATCCGGCCGCTGCCGCCCTCAGGGTGTCCCAACATGCCGCCGAATACCTCGCCGGCCGGGCGGCCCAATCGCACAACCTGGCGGCCACCATTGGCCGACCGCCCCTACTGGTGGCCCCCTTTGATGCCGAGCTGTTCGGCCACTGGTGGTTTGAAGGGCCGGCCTTCCTGGCCGAATTGTTTCGCCAGGCTGCCGCCGCTGAGATCCGTTTCACCACCCTCCGGGAGACCCTGGAATCGGACTTGACGCTCCAGGTCTGTCGCCCCTCTCCCTCCAGCTGGGGCCGGGGGGGCTACCACGACTACTGGCTGAATGAAACCAATGGTTGGGTGGTGGGGGAATGGCAGCGGGCCTCCCGGGCCATGGTGCGCAGGGTCAACCGTGGGGTGGGCAGCAGTGAGCATCGGGCCTGGCTGATCCAGGCCGGCCGCGAACTGCTGCTGGCCCAGAGTTCCGACTGGAGTTTCATCCTGCGGGCCGGGACCACCACCGAACTGGCCCGGGAGAGGATCCATCGCCACCTGGATCGTTTCTGGCGCCTGCTGCTGGCCATCGACCAAGGCACGGATTTACCGCCGTTGTGGCTGGACGCTGTGCGGCGCGAAGATGGATTGTTTCCCCTGCTCAGCGGTGCGGAGTGGGCCAGTCCCAGCGTCGGTTCCAGCTGATTTTCACCCCAAGATGGATGCCATGGATCGCGACACATTATTGAGCCAGTGCCACAACCTCGCCAAGGCCTACCAGGTGGACGATGGCGAGGGCTTTCGCCTGGCCGCCGTCGATCCCAACGACACCCTGCACTTGCAACGCGATGACAAAGCGATGGCATTGCAGCGGTTGACCGAAGGCACCAGCCTGCTGGCCGAATTCCAGGAACGCCTCTATGCCCAAGACCGTTGGGGCGTGTTGCTGATCTTCCAAGCGATGGATGCCGCCGGCAAGGATGGCACGATCAAACATGTGATGTCGGGGGTGAATCCCCAGGGCTGCCAGGTGACCAGCTTCAAGGCCCCCTCCCCCACCGAACTCGACCACGATTACCTATGGCGTTGCCAACAGGCCTTGCCGGAAAGGGGTCGGATCGGCATCTTTAACCGGAGCTATTACGAAGAGACCTTGGTGGTCCGGGTCCATCCAGAGCTGTTGCAAAAACAGCAATTGCCTGCCTCGTTGCTGGGCAACGACATTTGGAAGCGGCGCTGCCGCGAAATTCGCCACTTCGAGGAGTATCTAAGTAATAATGGAATCCTGGTACTCAAATTTTTTCTGCATCTGTCTCGCGGCGAACAAAAGCGTCGCTTTCTGGAGCGCCTTGATAATCCCGATAAGAATTGGAAGTTTTCGCTTGGTGATATCCATGAGCGGGCCCACTGGGATGCTTATATGACAGCTTATGAGGAGACAATTCAGCGTACCGCCAGACCATCAGCCCCATGGCATGTGGTGCCAGCCGACAACAAATGGTTCACCCGCATCGCGGTTGCCGCTTCGATCATCGATGCCATGGCCCGTCTGGATTTGCGTCTACCTCACCTGGGCGAAGAGGCACGCCGCCAACTGGACGAGGGGCGTCGCCTGCTGTTAGCTGAAGACTGAAGCTCAGCCCCCACCAATTCAGCCGTTGCCAACCGT
The DNA here is from genome assembly GCA_026389255.1 of Cyanobacteriota bacterium. Taxonomy (GTDB): domain Bacteria; phylum Cyanobacteriota; class Cyanobacteriia; order PCC-6307; family Cyanobiaceae; genus Cyanobium. Next base: position 4,331 of record JAPLIF010000342.1, on the reverse strand, counting down.
GTTGAAGCCCGGTCAGCGACGAACCCACCCCCCGTATTTGAAGCTTCAAGGGGGTGATGGTGGGAAACCGCCCCCGGGGCCGCGGCTTGCTGGCTAGGGTTCCAAGACATGTGCGGGGTGCTTGGCCCCTTGCGATGCTCGCTTCTCTATTTACCAAATCCTCTCTTTTTGGAATTGGCATCGCCTTCAGTCCCCTACATATAGGGGTTGTTACTCTTTTATTGCTAGGCCGCTCACCACTGCGCCGGTCCTTTGCCTATGTATTGGGCTGGACCCTGGCCAATGTGATCGCAGTTCTGTTGTTAATGCTGGTGGGAAATTCATTGGCGATCAGCCTGGAGCATGGCGGCCGGGAGCAGGTGCTGATCGACCTGCTGGGGGCCGGAGGCCTTTTGGCCTTGGGTTTGTATCAGTTAACTCCCCAGGCCAGCCTTGGTGAAGAGGGAATGGCGATGCGATTGATGAATCGCCTTCCCGATGTTAGTACCGCCCTGTTGGTTTTAATCGGCGCTGGTGCCGCCTTGCTGACCCCTGAAAACCTGGTCTTTTATTTAAAGCAGGCTGGTCTTATGATGGTTAATCATCCTGGGTTTAGGGCCGATCTTGAAATTACCGCCGTCTATGCACTGACGGCCAGTTCCCTCTTGCTATTGCCCCCTTTGGCATGGATTGCCAGTAGGGGCTCGATTAGAGATTCGATTGCCAAATTAGAAGAATGGCTGCAACATAAAGCCGAATGGTTGGTTGGTATTATTGCCCTTGTATTTGGCGCTTATTTGTTGTACGAGGGAATACTTGGTCTTGAATTAATGATGGGCTAAGCCAAAGATTTGCCCTACTCGATTCTCTAGTGAGTTCAAAGAATCTGATCGAGAAACCGTCGGGTTCGTTCGTGTTTGGGGTTCTTAAAAAATTGGGCTGGAGGTGCTTCCTCCACCACGTTGCCCTCGGCCATCAACACAACCCGATGGGCGACTTGTTCGGCAAATTTGACTTCATGGGTCACCACCACCATGGTGATGTCCTCCTGGGCCAATTGACGCATCACATCCAGGACTTCGCGGACCATCTCAGGATCCAGGGAGCTGGTGGGTTCATCAAACAGGAGAATCCGGGGTTCCATGCAAAGGGCACGGGCGATGGCCACCCGTTGCTGCTGGCCCCCCGAAAGCTGGCCGGGGAATTTCTGGGCCTGTTCCTTGATACCGACCCGATCCAGCAGGGAGAGGGCCTGGGCCTGGACCTCCGTCCTGGAGCGGCCCCTCACCAGCGTTGGAGCCAACACCAGGTTGTCCAGCACCGTGAGGTGGGGAAAGAGATTGAATTGCTGGAACACCATGCCCACCTCACGGCGGATGGCATCGATCTGGCGCAGGTCGTTGCCCAGGCTGATGTCGTCGATGCGAATGCTGCCTTCCAGGGCATTGAAGGTACGGATGAAGGTGCTCTTGCCGGAGCCCGAGGGACCCATCACCACCACCACTTCGCCGCGATGGACCGAGAGGTCGACACCGCGCAGGGCGTGATAGCCATTTGGATACCACTTCTGGACCCCGCGGGCCTCAATCACCAGGTTGTTGGGGCTCGATGTCATGGCTGGCTGGAGGATCGGGAGAGGGTCTGGGGATCAAGGCGTTTCTCAAGGGCACGGCTGCCAAGACCGAGGGCAGCGCAGCAGGACCAGAACACCAGGGCAAGGGTGAGATAAACCTCGGCGCTGTGTCCCAGAAAAGCCGGGTTGGCCATCACCGTCCTGGCAACACCAAGCAGTTCAAGCAGCCCGATCAGGGAAAGCAGGGTGGTGTCCTGCAGCAGCGAGATGAATTGGCCCACCATGGCGGGTAAGGCCACCCGCAGGGCTTGGGGAAGCACCACCCGCACGAGGGTCTGAGGATAGGAGAGTCCCAGGGAGCGGGCCGCTTCGATCTGACCGTTGGGCACCGATGCCAGACCGGATCGCACCGCTTCGGCAAGATAGGCGGCGGCGAAAAAGGTAAGCACCCAGGCCGCCCGCCAGATGCGGTCTGGGGCCAACCCGCCGGGCAACAGAAACCCGAGGATGTTCTGGCCCAGAAACAGGAGGGTGATCAGGGGGGCGCCCCGAATGAATTCGATGTAAATCACCGAGATCCAGCGGAGCAAGGGCAGATCGCTGCGCCGCCCCAGGGCCAGCAGCACCCCCAGGGGGAAGCAAAGCAGGATGGCGAAACTAGAGGTGAGCAAGGTCAGGAGCAAGCCCCCCCACTGGGAAGGCGAGACCGGCATCAGGCCCAGGCCGCCACTGATCAGCACCATGCCGGTCAGGTAAATCAGGGGCCAGACCAGGGGGAACAGCCGCAGCACGGGTCGGCTCAGCTGGGAACCAAAGCGTCCCGCCAGCCAGCGAGTGGCCGCCAGCAACGCCGCCAGAAGCCACCAGCGGCTCTGGAGGGCTGGCGTCAGCTGCAGGACCCAGGGCAACCAGAACGCAACCGCTGCCAGGAGCGCAAGCACCACAAGATCGTTGCGGGGCCAGAGGGTGCCGTCCCGGTCGGCCCGGGGATGGCAGCGCAATAACCCCCAGGTGACCCCCGTCGCGGCCGTGAGCAGGGCCGTGAGCAGCCAGAGTCGCCATTGCTGGTCTGCGGGATAGCGACCGACGGCAAACAGGGTGCTGTTGGCCTGGATCACCGCCCATTGGGCCCTCTGGGTCGCCCATTGCACCAGTCCCACCGCCGCCGCGGTGATCAGGGCGATGAGGCCGAGGCTGAGGGCCCCATCGGCGGGGGTGGCAAAGAGGTCGGCGCGCAGGCGCCGCAACAGGGGATTCATTTCAGCGCTCCCTGATTTGCACAAATCGATTCAGACCATTCATCAGCAGTGAAATCACCAGGTCCATGGCCAGATAGGCCCCGAGCAAGAGGAGGTAAACCTCCAGGGCCCGTCCCGTCTGGTTCAAGGTGGTTTCGGCGACTGAATAGAGATCGGTGAAGCCCACCGCCACCGCCAGGGAGGAATTCTTGGCCAGGGAGATGTATTGCGTGTTGAGGCCGGGAACGATGACCCGCAGGGCCTGGGGCAGCACCACGTGGCGCAGGGTGGCAAACCAGCCCATCCCCAGGGATGTGGCCGCTTCCCATTGGCCCTTGGGCACCGAGGCGATCCCTCCGCGGACGACCTCGGCAATGAAGGCTCCCGAATAGATGATCAGACCGCTCATCAAGGCGGCAAATTCCACACTCAGACGCAGCGGCGCCTGCCAGACGCCATTGACAAGCTGGGGCAGGGACCAATGCATCCCCTGGCCTAAGCCGGCCAGATATAGGCCGGATTTGGCCAGTACCACCCCGGGAATTTGTAAGGCTGCGCTGCCGTTGGGCAGAGAAAGGAAGACGACGAAATACCAGAAGATCAATTGCAATAGCAAGGGGATATTGCGAATCGTTTCCACATAGGTGCGGGTGAGACCGCGCAACAGGCCATTGCGGCTGTAGGAAGCCATCCCCGCGAGGGTGCCCAGCAACGTGGCCCCCACCAGGCCGGTGATAACGGCCCGCAGGGTGTTGGCCAAGCCAGCGACCAGGCCCCGCCAATAGGGCATCTCGGCATTGAAGGGAACCAGGGTTTCGGAGATGTCGAATCCGGCCGTTTGCCCCAGCCAGCGCCAACTCAAGAGCATGTCCCTGGTGGTGAGGTTGTGGACCAGGTTGCCCAGTAAAAAGGCGATCAGAACGAGCAGCAGCAGCGCCACAACCCCTTGCACCAGCCAGGGAACCACGCGCCGATCCCGCCACCAGGGGGGACGGTCGAGAGGATCAAGCGAAGCCTGGGGATCGGGCATGCCAGCTCAGCGGAAAGGAGGTGAGTACATCAGCCCCCCCTTGGTCCATAGGTTATTGACACCGCGGTCCAGTTTCAGCTTGGAGGCCGGGCCGACATTGCGATCAAAGACTTCGCCGTAATTACCGACGGCGCTGATGATTTTGACCACGAAATCAGCGGGCAGTCCCAGTTGCTTGCCGAAATCGCCTTCAACCCCTAGGAAACGGCGCAGATCGGCCTGGTTTGGATTGGCCTTGGCCTCCGCCACTTTGCTGCTGATGTTGGCCTTGGTGATGCCCAGTTCTTCGGCCTGGATCAGGGCATTGACCGTCCAGCGCACGGCATCCGCCCAGGCTGGATCGGCATTGGTCGTGGCCGGAGTCAGGGGCTCCTTGCTCATCACATCCTTGAGCAGCGTGTGGGCTTCCGGATTGGGGAAACTGGAGCGTTTGGCTGCCAATTGGGAGCGATCGCTGGTGACGGCGATACAGCGGCCGCTCAGGTAGGCCGCATAGGTCTGGTCGCCGGTC
>JAPLIF010000211.1 GCA_026389255.1 Cyanobacteriota bacterium | reverse complement strand
GTGGGCGAACGGGGCATCACCCTCAGCGGCGGTCAGCGCCAGCGCACGGCCCTAGGCAGGGCCCTGCTGGTCGATGCGCCCTTATTGGTGCTCGACGATGCCCTGGCCAGTGTGGATAACAACACCGCTGCGGCCATCCTGCGGTCGGTGCGTCAGCAGGAACGGCGCACGGTGTTGATGATCAGCCACCAGCTTTCCGCCGCTGCCGCCTGTGATCGCATCCTGGTGATGGAAGAGGGGCGTTTGGTGCAGCAGGGGCACCACCGGGACCTCGTTGCGGTGGTGGGCCCCTACCGGCGCCTATGGGAAAGGGAGCAGGCCGAACGGCTGGAGCCGGTCTGAGGCTGGCCCGGTCTGCCTAGGCTGAGATCAAGCCATCGTTTCGCCGTGCTCGGACTTTTTTCTGGATCAGGCCAGGGTGCCCTGGATCGCCAGACCTCCCAGGAGCGCCTCCACGCGGTGCTGGGGACCCCCATTGATGCGCCTGCTGGTCCCGGCCAGGGGGAGGTGCTATTCGGCTGTGGTTGTTTCTGGGGGGCCGAAAAGGGGTTCTGGCGCCTCCCCGGGGTGGTGACGACGGCGGTGGGATACGCCGGTGGCGCCCTCGCCCAACCCACCTATCAACAGGTTTGTAGTGGCCGCAGCGGCCATGCCGAGGTGGTGCGGGTGGTCTGGGACCAGGACAAGGTGCACTTCAGCGATCTGCTCAAGCTTTTCTGGGAATGCCACGACCCCACCCAGGGGGATCGCCAGGGCAACGACCGTGGCAGCCAGTACCGCTCGGCGATCTTCGTCAATGATCCCCAAGGGTTGGCCCTGGCCGAAGCCAGCGGCGCCCAATACGGCCGTCAGTTGGCCGCCGCTGGCTATGGCCCGATCACCACGGAGATTCGGGCCGATGTCGCCTTCCATTCGGCGGAGACTTATCACCAGGAATATCTCGCCAAGCCAGGGAGTCGGCCTTACTGTTCGGCCCAGCCCACCGGCGTTTTGTTGGCTGAGTTTCCTGGCTGCGAGTATCAATTATCACCTGCAGTCTGGAGCCATTTCGACTGGAGTGTCGCCCATTGTGTGTTGCGCGGCGACAACGCCCCCATTGTTCTGAGCTGAGATGCCCCATTTGGCTTCGGCTTGGGCCCTGCCCTCGATCGCCCTTCCATTGCTAATACTGGTCATGGCGGTGTCCGCTCCCTTGGGGTTGGCGATCGATTCACCGTGGTGGGAAAATTACGATAGGAAAGATCGATTTCGTTGTGATCAGCAGCAGGTACTGGTGCTTGAGCGCAATGATTCCCAGGCCTCCATTCTGATGGGCGGCCAACGCACGACCCTGTTTCGGGATCGGCTGGGTGACAATGGCATCCGCTATAGCGGCGAGGGATTGATGGTGCGTCTCCTGGGCGATGAACTCCTAATCGAGCTGACCCAGCCCATACTCACTCTGATTCATTGCCACCGGACCGAGGACGTATGACTCCATTACCTGATCGAGCGGTGATTCTGGGACTGTTGATCACGATCGGCCTTTGTTTTGCCATGGCCTTCTGGCATGCCCGACTCCATCCGCCCCTGGCGCCGCCCCTGCTTTGGCGCGATAGCCCTGGCCTCCGCGGCAGCTCCCTGCTCTGATGTCCCCCCAAGGCCCACCGACGGACCCTGAGCCGCGGCAGCTGCATCCGCTGCCCCGTGGGTTGGTAGAGCTTTACGGCCTGATGGCGGTTTTGTTTGTGCTCGTGCCGGAATGGATGGCGGGCGGGGCGCTGTTCGGTTTCCGCGATGGTCGCCAGGGCTCCGAACTGCCGGTTCCCTCCGGGGCCTGGCGTCGGCTGCCGGAACTGAGGCTGGCGACGATGGGCTTGGGGGACCTGCGCCGTCTGGCCCGCCATCAAGGGATCTCCGGCTATGCCTGCCTCAACCGCGAAGGGCTCACGGAACGCTTGTTGCTGCAGATGAGGCAGCGTTCCTCTGAGGTGAGAGACCTGCTGTGATAAGTTCGATCCTGCCGGGGCGTAGCGCAGCTTGGTAGCGCACCACTTTGGGGTAGTGGGGGTCGTGGGTTCGAATCCCGCCGCTCCGATTAACCGGTCTTTATCGTCACTTTTGAACCGCTCTTTTCCCCAGAGCGGTTTTTTTTGGCCTTTTTGATTCCGCGCAATTAAATAGGGCCAAGTGCCGTGATTGCCGATCTCACTGCAGTCTTGTCACAACATGAAAACGTTCCAGCCAAAGGTTCACCCGGCGCCGCAGTTTCGGGGGGACTTCTTGCACCACCTGCAGCAGTTCAGCCGCTCCAAGCCGTTGCAGAAACCGGGCATCTTCTGACCAGAGCGCTTCGGCCTCCCGAATTAACCACGCCCAAGTGCGTACCGATTGCCAGCGTTTGATGCGCTTGCTGACCGGATCCCAGCCGGGAGCACTCAGGGAAGTCGCGCTCGTCTTCATTCCAAAGGATCAACTGTTTCCAGCATGTCCATGGCAACCCGTCAGCGCCTGAACATCCTGAAGGACTTCCTAGATAGGGAGAAAACTGTGCTAACAGGCCGAGTGGGATCAATTTGCACTCTGTTCCGGCTCAGCCGGCAGGACTTCGAAGGGCAGCAGGTCCCGTTCGTCCTCCGTTAGTCGTTTGGACCAGGCCCCTTGCACGGCCTCATTCCAGCGGAAACCGGCCTCCTTGGCCAAGTGCCTCTGGTCGTAGGGAAGGCAGGCTCGGTAGAGTTTTCGCGGCAACAGGGCCTGCAGCAGCAGGGTTTCCAGTTGCTCTTCCCGCTCAAACACCTGGGCGATGTAGATGCAATCGGTCAGAGCGCGGTGCGCTGCCCAGACGGGCACTCCATAGGCCAGGGCCAGATCCCGCACCGATGGGGTGGCCCGCAGGTGGCGTTCCGCCGGCCAGCGGATGTCCTCCATCGAGCAGAGCCAGGGCCGATCCAGGTCGGGCAGCTCCCCACGGCCAAACCACTGGCGGTCGAAGGCGGCGTTGTGGGCCACCAACACCTCGGCGGCGCTAGCCATCGCTTCCAGGCAGGCCATGGACTGTTCACGGGGTTGGTCCAGCCGGGTGACTTCGGCGGCGATCCCATTGACCCGTTCGGCAGGATTGGTGCTGCAGGGAAGCAGAAAGGACACCTGGCTGAGCACCGCCCGGCTGGGCACATGAAACAGCACAGCCCCCACTTCGATGCAGCGGCCCTTGGCCGGCGACAGTCCCGTCGTCTCGGTATCCACAATCAAGAGCCGCTCGGGGCACGCAGGCAGCCCCCGGGGGGCAGGGTTGGCGAAGCTCGGCAGGCTGATGGTCTGGGGCTGGGGCAGGCCAGGGGACTGGGGCAGGCCAGGGGACTGGGGCAAGGCAACGACAGTGCTGGCGGCGGCTGCGTTGATTGGGGCCTGTGGGGCCGGGGTCTTCCTGCTGGCGGCGACCTCCCCAGGGGCAGGGTTGGGGCGATGGCGTTTGGAGGTTGACGCTTCCGGAGTACCAGACTGGGCCGGGGCCGCACTCGGCACCACGCCCAGGAGATCACCCTGTTCCCAGAGGCTGGCAGGCTCGGGCATTGCCGCATGGAGACCAACCCCCATGTTCTCAGGTCGCGCCAGGCACCCGGTGCTGCCCGGCTGGGCTGCCTAAGCTGGATCTAGCCGACCTTGCAGCTCCCATGGCCCCCGCCCTCTCCGTCGGTGATCGCGCCCCCCTTGTGGTCCTGCGGGATGCCGATGGGGTCGAACGCCGCAGCGACCAGTTGGCGGGCCAGGCCCTGGTTCTGTTCTTTTATCCCAAGGACGACACCCCCGGTTGCACGATGGAAGCCTGCGCCTTCCGCGACAGCTACGCCGATCTGCAGGCCCTCGGCGCCGAGGTTTGGGTGGTCAGCGGCGACGACGCTTCGAGTCACCAGCGCTTTGCCGGCAAGCACAAACTGCCCTATCCGTTGCTAGTGGATTCCGGCAACCAACTGCGGCGTGCCTTTGGCGTGCCTGCGGTGCTGGGGTTGCTGCCCGGGCGGGTCACCTATGTGATTGATGGCCAGGGCGTCATCCGCCATGTCTTCAACAACCTTTTGGATGGACCGGCGCACCGCCGCGAAGCCATCGGAGCCCTGCAAGGGTTGGGCGCCCCTGGAACCAGCGGTGGCTGAGATCCCCACCTGGCGCCAGAGGGGCCCCCTGTGGTGCCTGGATCCGCCCCCCAGGCTTGGTTCGGCCGGTTCGCCCCCTTCAAGGCGCTTGGAGTTCATCGGCGGCACCTACCTGGCCGCCACACCCCATATCAGCTATCGGCGACTGCTGGAATCCTGCGTCCAGCGCGGCTGGGCGGTCCGCGCCTGGAGCTATGTCCCAGGCTTCGATCACCAGAGCCAGGCCAATGACGCCTGGCGGCTGTTTCGCGCCGATCGGCTGGCCGAGGCCCGGGCCGCCGGGGAGCCGGAATTGCGAACGCGGGTGCTGCGGCTGGGCCACAGCCTGGGCTGCAAGCTGCACCTGCTGGCGCCCGACGCCGGTCGGGGGGCGCGGGGGCTGGTGGCCCTGAGCTTCAACAATTTCTCGGCGTCCCGCTCGATCCCCCTGTTGAGTGAGATGGGCGAGCAGTTTGGCTTCCGCAGCGAATTCAGCCCTTCACCGGCCGAAACCCTGCGCCAGATCGCCAGCGGCTATCGCCAACCCCGCAACCTGCTGGTGCGGTTTCGCCGCGATGAGCTCGACCAGAGCCCCCGCCTGTTTGACACCCTGCGCGACCGCAAGGACGATGCCAGCGAATTGCTGGAACTACCCGGTGACCACCTCACCCCGGCCAGTGCCGGCCTGCGCAAGCAGTTTCTGGGCGACTGGGCCGATGATCCGGCCCGCCAACGACAGATCGATCGGTTGGCCGAGACCATCGTGCGTTGGGGTGATCACAGTGACTCCAAAAGTGATTGACGCCGCCCCCTTGGTGCTACACCCTGGATCCGTTGCAATCCCGATTTCATGTCAGAACTGATTGATTCTTTTAGGAACGCCTGGCAGAGGAGTTTTGACTTTGAGGGACGCTCGCGCCGGCCAGCATTTTGGTGGTTCACCCTGGCGAATTTCATTGTTAGTCTTGGCCTGATATTATTGAGCGGAATTTCCAATATTTTCGGTTGGATCTACTCTCTTTATGCCCTCGTTGTCTTGGTGCCCACCCTGTCCTTGAGTGTGCGCCGCTTGCGTGATGGTGGCAAGCACTGGGCCTGGATTTTCATCACCTTGATTCCTGTGGCCGGCACGATCTGGTTCTTGTATCTGATGTGCCAGCCCACGGCCGGTGCCCTGCCCCCCGGCCTTATCTGA
>JAPLIF010000118.1:2256-3336 GCA_026389255.1 Cyanobacteriota bacterium | reverse complement strand
TCCTTACTGGATTGTTTATTAAAGGCTTCACTGACTGATTGACTAGAGGCTACCGCTCTTACGAATCGTGAAGGAGGTGTAAAATCCCCTGGTATTCCCAGCATTCCCGAACCCTGTCCTAATGGAGAGAGTTTTACTGACCCTAGTTCTACTTTTGGAGCATTGGTAAAAGATAAATTGACATAATTTCGCAGGTTCGTCATGTGCCAATCGAAAGTGGGTGAGTTAGTGATTACACCCAATGGATTGTCGTGGATATGGAGTTTGCCACCCACATATTCAATCACGATGCTTTTACCCGAAGCGTCGTGTACAACGAAGTGAACAGGAGGTGGAGCGCTGGGGTCAAAATCTTGCAAGATGACGTTAGGAACGACGATAGCTTCGATCGCAGTCTTAACCTGATCGACAGTCTGGAAATTCTCCAAAATCCAAGAGCCTACTTCCCATGGGGCTATTGTGTTCTCGGCATCAGAATGGCTAAAGGGCATATATTCAGCAAAGCCTGGGAAGAAGAACATACCCATCGCCAGTCCCACTTCATTAAGACCATCAAGAATGACAGGTAGACCAAGAGCGGACATTCCGACACTGGCATAATGACTGGTCCATTTTTTTCCAGGCATAGGGGCTTTTTTGTCCATGGTAGGTGTACTTCCTGTTCTGTTGTAGCCTTTGGGAATCACAATAAGATCAGATAGGATATCTACGGCAAATTCGAGTGTTCTTGCATGAACAACGGTCTGATCTTTGGCTATAAGGCGGATTCCAGTACACATTCTGTTGCTCTCCAAAGTTGAATGTAAGAGATCCCAGCGCGCATAGCGAGGAACTACTTTGCCAAGCCTAACTCTTTATGGGGAGATTCCGAGAACCACACTCGCTTCTTGAGGTTCTGCTGCAAACCACGCCCAAGAGGGCCAGGGGCCTTTGACTGAATCCAGTGCCAACAACGGGTTTGCGGGGCTGTGCACTCCGAGAGGGCCGGAGTTGAGCACGTCGGTGTCAATCATGGCGCTCTTCCCATCCTTGGGGCCCACTCACCTCTCCATCGCCACCGCCGCCTTCAACGCCGCCGCC